>CANMZY010000006.1:0-23843 GCA_947502425.1 Verrucomicrobiales bacterium | reverse complement strand
CCAGGAAACCGGCGGCCTGCCGCCCGTCCGCCCCGACGATGAGCCGCCCAAGTTTTGATGCAACAGAGCCGCAACATCACCCGCAAAAGCGCGAGCAACCTCGCCCTCGCCTTCGTCCTCCTGCCCAAGGAAAAGCGCGACGGCATGTCGGCCCTCTACGCCTTCTGCCGCGAGGTCGATGACGTGGCCGACGAGGACGCCGCGCCCGTGGCCGAACGCCGCGCCCGGCTCGCCGCCTGGCGCGAGGACGTGCGCCGCGCCTGCGCCGGACAGGCGCCCGAGTTCATCGTCAACCGCGAGCTGCAGCCCGTCATCCGCGCGCACCAGCTTCCGTTCGCACTCTTCGACGAACTGATCCTCGGCTGCGAGATGGACCTGGACATCAAGCGCCACAAAACTTTTGCCGGCCTCGAACAATACTGCCACCGCGTCGCCTCGGTCGTCGGCCTGTTGAGCATTGAAATTTTCGGCTACAAAAATCCCGCCTGCCGGGACTACGCCGTCCATCTCGGCAAGGCGCTGCAATTGACGAACATTCTCCGCGACGTGCAGACCGACGCCGCGCGCGGCCGCATTTACCTGCCGCTGGAAGAATTGAAACGTCACCGCGTGACCGAGGAGGAAATTTTGCGCGGCGAATACTCGCCCCGCTTCCGCGAACTGGCGGCCGGGGTTGCCCGGCGCGCGCGGGATTTTTACCGGCTCGCCCGCGAGACGCTGCCGCCGGAGGACCGCCGCGCGATGGCGGCGGCGGAGCTGATGGGCTCGGTTTACTGGCGGCTGTTGCAGAAGCTCGAGGCGCGGCAGTTCAATGTGTTCGGCCCCCGGCCGACGCGCCTGGGCAAAATCCAGAAGCTTGCCCTGATCGCCCGCACTTGGTTTCGCGTGCTTTCGGGCGCGGTCGTTCCCAACTACGGCACCCCTTGAGGCCGCGCGTGGTCCTCGGGACCGACGACCCATTTTGATATGGCAAAAATTCTCATCATCCTGCTCGTCGCCTTCGTCTTCGAGGCGATCGGCGTGGTCATTCTGAAAAAGGGCATCGACGAAGTCGTCGCCCGCCACAGCGAACGCCCACTCCATGCGGCGCGCGTGCTGCAGATGGTCGGCAGCGGCTTCACCAACCGCAATATCCTCGTCGGCGTGTTTTTTGAGACCCTCTTTTTCATCGGCCTGCTCCTGCTGATGGGCCGGAGCGACATCAGCTTCCTCTGGCCGCTGACCTCGATCAGCTTTGTGCTGACCACGCTGGCCGCGCAGTTTTACCTGCGGGAAACGGTCTCCGGCCTGCGCTGGAGCGGCGTGGCGCTCATCATGGCCGGGGCCGCGCTCATCACCTGGAGCGAGAAAAGCAAATCGAAGGAGCCGCCCCAGGAACCGCCCGCCGCCGGCGCCAGCATCACCGCGCCGTGACCTGGGCCAGCACGCGCGCCAGATTCTCCGCCGCCGCCCGCGTCTGGCGCTGCAGCTTCAGCAGCCCGCGAATTTTCCCCGGCGACTTCACCAGCGCCAGCGCCAATTTTCCGAAATGCAGTTTCTGTTCCGGCGTCATCAGCCGGTTGAAATCCAGCGGCAGATCCTCATCCGCCGTATCAGAAATCACCCGCACCGTCGCGCAGGGGATTTTTTTCTCACGGCAGATGGCGGCAATGATTTCCGATTCCATCTCCACCGCGTCTGCGCCGGTCTTCTCCCGCAGCCCCGTTTTCTCCGCGGCGCTCGCGGCCACGCGCCCGGCGCAAAGAAACTTCACCGGCTTCGCGTCGGCGGCCCGCAGCGCCGTTTCATCATCCGCGGAAAAAACCACCTCGCCGCCCGCCAGACTGGGATCAAGTCCGCCCGCAAACCCACAGGTGAAAACCCGCGCCGGCCTTTCCTCCGCGAGCGCGGCGCGAAACGAGCGCTCCGCGTTTTTCCGGCCCAGGCCGTGAACGAGGATTTTGATCTCCGGGCACGCGGCGGCGATCGGGCGGAACGGCGCGGCCTCCTCCGGCACCGCAAAACAGACCAGCGTGCTCATTTGATTCCCGCCAGCCGTTCCTTCCACATCTGGTAAAGCAGCACGGTGGCCCGCACGTCGCGCAGGCAATACTCCGCGATCTCGCGGTAGCGCGCCTCCGCCATGAGGGTGTTCACATCTAGGCCGGTCACGCCGTGGCTTTTGGGCGACTCGATGCCGAAGGCCTTGCAGTAAAAATCGAGGTTGAACTTGCGCGCCGCCCCGTCCCGCCCGCTCACGCCGTAAAAGGTCAGTTGCTCGGCCAGATCGCAGTGCGGCTCGACGGCGTAACGGTAGCCAAGCCAGTCCTTGCGCGAGATCGGGACATTGAGCTGCGCCGAGCGGAGGTAGATGAACGGCACGTCAAAACCGCGCCCGTTAAAGGTCACAATGCTGTCGTAATGTCTGGCCACGTCCCAGAAGGCGGTGAGCAGTTCCGCCTCGTCCACGCACGGCACGAACTCGACCGGGCCGTCCGGGGCGTCTTCCCCCTCGAAATCGTCCGCGAGGTAGAGCGTCTGGCCGCGGGCCGACTCGGCGTTGAGCATGGCGATGCAGACGACGCGGGCGGTGAAGGGCCAGAGGTTGAACTGCTGCTGGATTTCCGCGCGGCGTTTTTCGCTAGCGGCGGGGTCGGGGAGCTTCGCGGCGTCGCGGAAGAGGTATTCGAGCTGGGCCTCGTCGAAGGTGTCCAGCGGGAGTTGGGAGGTTTCAATGTCGAAGACGAGTCGGGCCATAAAAAAACAGGATGGAAAACCGGCCACAAGTGACCAGGCTTCCCATCCTGATGAATTGGGGAGAGGTTACTTTTTCTTTTTCGCGGCGGGTTTCTTAGCGGCTGGTTTTTTGGCTTTGGCCATAAGCTCTCACCTCCAATCCATTTTTTGCTTTCATGTGATGTTTTTCTAAACGGAATCCGTGGCGGTGAAAAGACATTTATTTGAAAAAAACGAAAGTGTTTTTCGGCGTGCGCGCCGGTCACGCGCCAAACTTGTCGAACATTTTCGCGTTGGCCTGCATCAGGCGCAGCAAAAATTTCGCCTCGAACAAACCGAGCGACCCGGCGTTCGCGCCCGTCTCGGTGAACCGGTCCAGCTTGTCCGAGCCGCTGCATGCCGAGTGCAGCAGCACCGGCTGCGGATGCCACGAGTGGCCTTTCATCGAGCAGGGCGTGGAGTGGTCGCCGGTGATGGCCAGCACGTCCGGCCGCTTCTTCAGCAGGATCGGCAGCGCGGCGTCGAACTCTTCGATCGCCTGCACCTTCGCCGCGAAGTTGCCGTCCTCGCCGTACTTGTCGGTGTATTTGAAGTGGATGAAAAAGAAATCGTAGTTGTCGTACTCGGCGGCGTAGCGCTCGAACTGCTCGGCGATGGTCTGCGGCCCTTCGATCTTTTTCATGCCGACCAGTTGCGCGAGGCCCTTGTACATCGGATACACCGCGATCGCCGCCGGCCGCAGTCCGTAGCGCTGCTCGAACGTCGGGATCGCCGGCTGGTGCGCGATGCCCCGCATCAGAAATCCGTTCGCCGGCTTTTCCTTCGCCAGCACCGGCCGCGCGGCCTTGTAAAACGCCGCGATCAATTTCGCCGTCGTCTTCTGTTTCGCCGACTTCGCGTTGACCGGCTTCGCCGTGCTGACCGGCAGGCCTTCGCGGTTGGGATCGGTGTCGGTCAACGGGCCTTCCAGCCCCTTGCCGCGGAAGATCACCACGAAGCGGTGCTCCTTCCCGGCCTTGATGATGACCTCGGTGTCACCGATTTTTTTAATCTTCTTCGCGAGCAGCGCGCAGAGCCGTTCGCAGACTTCCGTGGCAATGCGCCCGGCGCGGCGGTCGGTGACGAGGCCCTTGGCGTTGAGCGTGCAAAAATTCGCGCGGGCCGCCACGTCGCCGGCCCGGAGTTCGAGGCCGAGGCCGAGCGCCTCGATCACGCCGCGGCCCACTTCGAACTCCAGCGGATCGTAGCCGAAAAGCGCGAGGTGGCCGGGGCCGCTGCCGGGCGTGATGCCGGGCGCGACCGGCGTCATGCGGCCCTGGGCGACGCCTTCGGCGACGAGCGCGTCGAGGTTCGGTGTGGCGGCGGCTTCGAGCGGGGTCATTTCGTTTTGGTCGCGGGTGGCGATGTCGCCGAGGCCGTCAAGGACGATGAGGGCGAGCTTGGCGTTGGTCTTGACGAGTAGTTTCGAGTAGAGGCCGTCGAGGTTCATGATAAGGTTTCCGATTTCAAAATTTGGGAGCGCCGGCTGGTGAATGGACCTCCAACCGGCATGACGGATAGTACGGGCAAGGCGAATGGAGCGTCAATTGCGTTTTGCTGGCGCAGCGCGCCCTCGACAAGCGCGGGCGGGAATTGCAATCTTCCGCCGCCCGCATGACCACGCCATCCAACGCCCCGCGCCTGCGCCTGCGCGTCACCGCCACCGCCGAAACCATCCTCCGCGGCGGCCATCCGTGGCTCTTCGCCGAGAGCATCCGCGCGCAAAACCGCGAGGGGCAGTCCGGCGAACTGGCCGTCATCTTCGACCGCAACGACACGTTTCTCGCCATCGGCTTCTACGATCCCGGTTCGCCGTTGCGTGTGCGCGTGCTCCACGCGGGCAAGCCGGTCACGCTGGACGCGGCGTGGTGGCGGGAAAATTTCCGCCGGGTGATCCGCCGCCGGGACGGCTTCTCCGACGCGCAGACCAACGGCCTCCGGCTCATCAACGGCGAGAGCGACGGCTGGCCCGGCCTGGTGCTCGACCGCTACGGCCCGACCTTGGTCGTGAAACTTTACACCGCCGCCTGGTTCCCGCGCCTCGAAGAAATCACCGGGCTGCTCCGCACGGAAATGCAGCCAGAGCGGTTGGTGCTCCGGTTGAGCCGCAACATTCAGGAAGCGGCCCAACAGCAGTTCCAGCTTGCCGACGGCCAGGTGCTCTTCGGCGAAAAGCCGGAGGGCGGCGTCACCTTTCTCGAAACCGGGCTGTGCTTCGAGGCCGACGTGGTGCGCGGGCAGAAGACCGGGTTTTTTCTCGATCAACGCGAGAACCGGCGGATCGTCGCATCGCTGGCGCGCGGATGCGACGTGCTGAACGCCTTCAGCTTCAGTGGCGGCTTCTCGCTCTACGCGGCGCGCGGCGGGGCGAAGTCGGTGACCGACCTCGACCTCAGCGCGCATGCCCTGGCCGGCGCGCGGCGGAATTTCGCGCTGAACCAGTCCGATCCGGCCGTGGCCGCCTGCCGGCACGAGACGGTGCAGACCGACGTGTTCGACTGGCTGGAGAAGAACGCCGCGCGGAAGTTCGATCTTGTCATTCTCGATCCGCCCTCGTTGGCCAAGCGCGAGGCGGAGCGCGCCCGCGCCATCACGGCCTACGGCCGGCTGGCGGCGGACGGAATCAAACTGCTGACGCGCGGCGGCGTGCTGGTGGCGGCCTCCTGTTCGGCGCACGTCAGGGCGCCGGAATTTTTTGAAGCGGTGCGGTCAGCCGCACGATCGGCGGGGAGACCGTTCGATGAGCTTCGAACCACCGGGCATCCGCCCGATCATCCCGCCACCTTCGCCGAGGCGCAGTATTTGAAATGTGTTTACCTGCGGTTCGAAGAGGCGGCGGGGCGGGGTTAAACCCGAAAACCAAGACTGGCTGACCGAAGGAAACGGAGGGAACGAAGCGGGAAAGAGGTGAAGCTGTCGTCCGCGAAGCCATTCCACATGGGCCGCTCCCGGCAGCAAGCCTTGGCTCTTCGTTCTCTTTGCTCCCTTCTGTGCATCGTCTTTCGGAGTTCAGTTGCCTGGCCTTTTCAGGGCGCGCTCGTTCGCGGACGGCTTGTGACCGCGCGCCTTGCAGGATCTCTGGTTCAACGCGGCGAGCGTGGAGGCCTACACGCTGATGCAGACCGCCCATGCCGCCGCAGAAAAGGAGAACTACCCCGAGTCCCTCTCGATCCTCGACCCGCTCGTCCAGAAATATCCCGCCTACGCCGAGGGCTGGAACCGGCGCGCGGCGGTGTATTGGCAGATGGGCGAGGCGGAAAAATCCCGGGCCGATTGCGAGCGGGTGCCGACCTTGAACCCGGAGCATTTCGGCGCGTGGCAGGGGTTGGCCGTCTGCCAGTGAAAGCTCGGTAAACTCGAACTGGCCTGCCGCTCGACCCGCGCCGCGTTGAAAATCGTGCCGCACGACCCGAAGACCCGGCAGTTCCTCCGGGATTGCGAGACGCTGCTGCGCGTGCTCCCGTCCTCGCCGCGCGACCGGCGCCCGCTGGACTGGGCTTGATTTCCGAAATCATCGTCCCCCGGCAATCCTCTCTTGGCTTCCGTCCGGCTCCCCCCTAGACTGCGCGCGTGCTGCTTGTTTTGCGATTTGTGGGCGTGATGAACGCCGCCGTCTGGCTGGGCGCGACGTTCTTCTTCACCTTCGGGGCCGGCCCCGCGTTTTTTTCCCCGGAGATGCGGAATCTGCTCAAGGAAAATTATCCCTACTTTTCCGGCGGCGTGGCGCAGATCGTGGTCGCCCGCTATTTCTACTGGCAACTGGCCTGCGCGCTGATCGCTGTGGCGCATCTGCTGGGGGAGTGGATTTATCTCGGCAAGACCCCGCCCAAACTCACGGCCAGCCTGCTCGGCGGCATCCTCTGTCTCGGCCTGCTCGGCGGCTTCTGGCTGCAGCCGAAATTGAAGAGTCTGCACCGGATCAAGTACAGTCCCGCCGCCACCGCCGGCCAGCGTTTGCAGGCCGCCGCCTCGTTTCGCGGCTGGCATGGCGCGTCGCAGGGGATGAACCTCATCGTGCTCATCGGTCTGGCGGTTTATTGCTGGCGCACGACCAATCCGCCGGACTCGTTGCGCTTCGTCGGCGCTGCCAAGTTCAAGGGTTGACAATCCCGCCGCGCGGGCGAATCAGTGACATGGCTCCGCCAAGGCTTTTGCGGAGCAGCCCATGGGAAATGTTTTGCATAATCATCCACCCTCCTCCGGTTCCTCCTACGGCGGTCCGGGTCACAAGCCCGCCATCCCCGAGGAGACACTCCACACCGAAAAAATCCAGGTCGAACGCAAGTCGTTCCTCTTCTCGCTCAAGGAAAATCCGCGTGACCGAGGACGTGGGCGGACGCCGCGACACCATCATCATCCCCTCCACCGGCCTCGAAGATTTCCAAAAGGTGGTCGATGAGATAGCCCGCATCTCGGCGGCCACGCCGGAGCGAAGCAGCTAACTGCCCCGCGTCTTTTTCACCTTGGCGCGCGGCGGGCCTGTCTTGGTCGGTTTGACCCGGGTCGCGTCGCCCCAGAGACCTTCCAGATCATAGCGCTCGCGCACGTCGGCGCGCATGACGTGGACGATCACGTCGAAATAATCCAGGACCATCCAGGCGGTTTGCAGGGTGCCGTCGATGGCGCGCGGCCGTTCGCCGTGCTCGTCGCGCAGCTTGTCGGTGATCTCGCCGGCGATGGCGCGCAGGTGCGGCTCGCTCGAGGCGGAGACCAGCACGAAATAATCCGTGATCGAGGAGATCCGGCTCACCTCGAGCACGACGATATTTTCCGCCTTTTTGTTGTCCGCCAGATCGCGGCAAAGCAGGGCCAGTGTTTTTGAATCCATCAGCGTAGACGGTGGCGCAACGCCGCCCAAAGATAAAGCGCAGAATTCGGCGGCGTTCAAACCGATTTTTGAAAACGATTCGCGCGCCGCCGCAAAATGAAACCCGCCAGCCCCAGCCCTGCCGTCGCTAGGGCCGCCAGCGCATAGCCGCTCAACGGCCCGAGGAGGCGCGGCGTGTCGCGGAAAAATTCATGCGCGAACCGAAAAATTCCGTAGGCGATCAGGTAGAGATAAAAATGCTGGCCGGGTAAAACTTTTCGCCAGCGCAGGAGCAGGGCCGCGGGCAGGGCCGCGACGTTGAAGAGAATTTCCACCGGCACCGCCGGCCAACGCTCCACGCCCGCCGCGTCCTTCAGGGTGAACCACGCCGCCGCGCAAACGTGGCCGAGGCAGCAGCCGTGCAGCCAGCAGCCTGCGCGTCCGAACAAAATCCCCACCGGCACGATCAGGGCAAACCAGTCGCCCGTCGCGCTCCGGTAGCCGACGAGCCGCTTGGCGATCTCCACACTCGCGTAACCGCCGAGCAGTCCGCCGAGGATGGTCTTGCCGGTCAGGAGCCGCCGCCAGCGGTCGGGCTGCGGCCAGTCGATCCAGCCTTCCGCGAGCAGATAGACCGCCTTCGCGCCGAGAAACGCGCCGAGCAGCGCGGCGACATAGACGAGCAGCAGTCGGTCGTCGCGCTGGGCCAGGCGTGACCAGAAAAATACGCTGACGATGATTCCGGCGAGCATCAACCAGCCATAGGCGGAGGTGTTCATCGTTCACCGCCGCCGGTTGTAATCCGCGCGGGCATATTTTGTTTCCACCAGTTCGCGGACGCGTCCGGCCAGCGCGCCGGAAATTTCCCACGGTTCCCAGTGCGCGCCCCAGTCCGTTTGCGCCGCGTCGCCCATCGCCTGCTGCCAGTCACGCCGGTCCGCGCCGGGCGGGGGCTGCACCGAGCCTTGGATGAGCAGGCCGGTTTTCGTGCGGCGTTGCGCGGCTCCGGCGATTTTGCGTCCGTGCCAGAGCAGGTCGGATTTCTCGTGGCCCGCGAAACATTGGCCGGGAATTTCCTTGCGGCAGCAGGGCGCGAGTTCCGCCGCCACGCCGAGCCGCGCGAAGGCCGCCCGCAGCCATTGATGCACCCGCTCGTAACTTTCCGTCGCGCGCAAGGCGTGCCACGCGTGTGCCGGTGGGAAGGCCAGGCTGTAGGTCCAGTCCGCATCGTGCGGCACGAGGCCGCCGCCGGTCGGACGGCGCACGAGCGGACGCAGCCGCGTGACGCGCTCGATCTCGGAAATTTTTTGAAAGTAGCCAAACGTGGCCGCCGGCTCCGTCCACCCGTAGAAGCGCAGCACCGGCTGGCCCAAGGCCGGCGCGGCTTCGAGCAGCGCCTCGTCCACGGCCATGTTGTACGCGGGAGCGCCGGGGCCGGAGTCGAGCCGCACCCAGTGGTCGAAATTCGCCGGAGTCACGACGCCATGAAATCACACCTGCCCGGCGGAGGGACACAGGTTTTTGATTTCGCACTGCGCACAGTCGGGACTGCGCGCGAAGCACCGCCGGCGTCCGTGCCAGATCAGCCAATGGCTGAAGAGCGTCCACTGCGACTGCGGCACGAGCTTTTGCAGCGTGAGTTCGATTTTCTCCGGCGTCTTCTCCGGCGTAAGCCCGAGCCGGGTGGAAAGCCGCGCGACGTGCGTGTCCACCACCACGCCGTGATTGAGGCCGAAGGCGTTTCCCAAAACGACGTTCGCCGTCTTGCGGCCCACGCCGTCGAGCGTGACCAGTTCCTCCATCGTGCGCGGCACCTGGCCGCCGTGCTGTTCGATGAGGACGCGGCAGGCAGACTGGATGTTTTTCGCCTTGTTGCGATAAAGGCCGATGCGCCGGATGTCATGGCGGAACTCCACCGGGTCGGCCTGGGCGAAGTCCGCCGCCGCGCGATATTTTTTGAAGAGATCGGCGGTGACGAGATTAACCTGCTTGTCGGTGCATTGCGCGGAGAGAATCGTAGCGATGAGCAGTTCGAGCGGGTTGGAGTAATTCAGTTCGCAATGCGCGTCCGGATAGGCGGCGCGCAGGCCGGCGATAATTTTTCCGACGCGGACGGTTTTGGTGGCCTGGGATTCGCGGGGCATGAAAGTGTTTTGTTTCGGAGGCGGACGATGGCAAGGGTTGCGCCGGAAAACAAGCGTCAGGCGAAGCGCGGCCGGTCCCCGGGCGCAGTGCGGTGATGGTGAGATGTTCCGAAATTCATCAGCGCCTTGCCGAATGGCCACGCGCTGCGGGCGAGGGACCGCCCGCGCTCCGGGGTAATTTCCCATCGCTCGTCGTTTCGCGCGGCCCTGCGCTATCTTCGCGCAGTATTATGAATGCGACGAATCCATCACCCGAAAACCCCACCCGCCACGCCGCGCCGGCGAAAAGCCATCGCTACGTCGGCGAGGTGGTTTACATCTACGCCTTCGATGTGGCCTACGACATGACCCGCCAGCCGGTGCGCGAACTCCTCGGCCAGCCGGTCGCGCAATTGGTCGTGGATTCCAGCAAGCGCCACCTCTCCTTCTACAAACCGCAGATGGTCCGCCTGCCGCCGCTCGAACGCCTCGGTCCGCACGGCCCGGTGCGTGTCGAGCGCGCCGTGAAACTCCTGCCCGACGGCGCGATCAGCATCACGGCGCGCGTACCCTTCGCGATGCCGCACATCGAAGATCTCGTCGTCTATCACGATCTGCAGTTCAGCAACGGCGCGCTGAACGACGAGGTGCGTCAGGAGCTGGCCTCGTACTATATCCGGCCGTTGCAGCAGTTCCCGGACGAGGAGGCTTACACCGTCATCTGCCTGGAATCGCCGATGCTTTCGCGCGAAAGCACGCCGCAAAGCGCCGAGGCCTGGCTGCAAACCCACCGCCGCCAGGTCGCCACCCTCCTCACGCAGGAGCCGGACAGCGACCATCTCTCGCGTCAGGAATCCGATGAGTCCACCGGGCGCCACCTCAGCTACTACGAACGCGATCTCGTCGTCATTGATTGGGACGCCGCCTGCGGATCGTCTTTGCCCATTTCCCCGAGATTGACTAGTGTGGGAAATCCCACCCACTTCGCCGCATACCAAACTTGACCAAGCCACGCGCGAAGGGAAAGATCTCTCCCCGGAATGGAATCCGCGTCGTCGAGGAATACGACACCTCGGCGGACAGCAAGAAGCGCATCAGCCTGCGCGGCACGCAGGCCAAATACTTTCACGTCAAGGCGCTCTCGAATGGCAGTTACCTTCTGGAGCCGCGCGTGCTCGTGCCGCGCGACGCGGTTCCTGCGCGCACGCTCAAGATGCTGCAACAATCCGTGACGAACTTGAAGAGGGGCAAGGTTTCCGCGCCCATCGACCTGACGGCCTTCACCGAGAAATAATCCGCGCCCATGCCCTTCAACATCCAAATGGGAGTGCCGAAGATGGAGGCGTATTGGAACGATCTCGCGGCGTGGCGGGCCAGTCATCGCCTCGGTGCTGATGAGCAGAAGTTTTTCGAAAAAAACTGGTGAAGACTCTGAACCACCTTGCCCAGAACCCGCGCTACAACAGCCTCAACTCCCACGAGATTGATGACCTCACCCGGAAATACGTCTTGAAGATTTTTCAATCGTATCTGGAAAACAACACCCCTGCGGCGGCCGCCTCTTTTGGGCTTACGGCCCAGACCATTAGGACATCACCGTGCTGGCAATTGAGCTGCATCCCGAAGACCAGAAGCGCGGCGCCTGCCAGCGCATCAAACTCTCGGCCCTGTCAAAGAAAAATGGGTGCATCTTGACACTCGTGGAATTCCGCATGGAGTTCGCGGCGAACTACGTTCCGTCGAGACGCATCCTAGGGGGATCGCGCGGCGGCGCTGGCGAAGGAGTGATTATTTCGCGACGACCCCGAATCTCTCCAACAGACGCTGCTGCCGGTAATGGAAAATGCGCTCCACATCACGCCGGACGAAAAGCCAGTTGACCAGCGCGCCACCGCGCGGGCGGTAACGAACATCGTCCACGCAGAGAGTGCCCCCATCACGTTCTGCAAAAGTGTGCGTGTGATGCCAGAGCGTGTAGGGGCCGCGAAGCTGGATGTCCACAAATTGGTGCGGCGGATTCCAAGCGGTGATCTCGGTGCGCCAGCGGATGGGCAGGCCGTGGACGCGGATGCGGTAGTCGATGAGTGCCCCGGGATACATCGCGATGGGCGCGGGGGTAACTACATCAAAGCGCAGCCAGGGCGGGGTCAGTGACTGAAGATTGTGCGCGTCGGCAAAGAACGCAAAAATCTCGGCGCGGCGGCGGGGGAGCCAGAGTTCAGCGTGAATCGTGAACTCTTTCACAGCTTGGTCTTGATCCCGCACGCGCGCAGTGCGCACCAGCCTCGCAGCGCCTCGAAGGCGACGAACGCTCCAGCTCCCAGCAATATCAGACCGAGCCACACTGACACGTTGAAGCCAAAGCCCGCCCCCACCAGCAGGACGAGCGCGCCGACGCCACGCACCAGCCGGCCCTTGTGATCAATGTTTTTTGAGAAGAGTGGTTTCATCGTTTCGTTTTCTTTGCGGGTTTGCGCAGTTCATCTAGGGTCGAGCACAGATGCGTAAGGTCTTTCACCTGCGTCGCACCAATTTTCTCCAAAGTGTCGTGATATGCCGGAGTGGCGCGCCCACCAACAAGGAGCGTGACTTCGGACGGGAGCAGATCGCGGAGCCGGATCAACTCGGCTTCCAGCCGGGAATCGTCTTCGGGATAAACCAGGCTCACGGCCACCACCCGTGCTCGATTCTGCCGCACCGCCCCGGCGATCTCCGCCGCCGGCAGGCTTGCGCCTAAATAGGTGACATGCCAGCCGAGGTTTGCCGCCGCCGCGCCGACGAGCAGTGCACCGAGTTCATGAATCTGCCCAGCCGGCGTTGCGACTACGAGAACGGGCGCGTTGTCCGTTCCAGCGAACGGCTTCGCCGCGTGGCCCAGAAATATTCGAATCACGGCGCTGGCAAAATGCTCGTGCGCCGCCGTGATGGTGCCGGCACGCCACAAGTCTCCAACGGCCTGCGCCAGCGGCGCGACCACGCGTTGCAGGAGACCCAGCGCACCAAGCGCGGTCTCGGCGCGCTTCAGCACGTCGTCCAACCGACGGGAGTCGAGCGACTTTACAGCGTCGATGCACTCATCAAGGAACGACGGAGCGGCGGATGCTCTGACTGATGCCGTCGCGTGATCTCCAGGGAAAGCCTCCGCCGCCAGCGTTTTTAATTTTGCCGTCGGCAGCTTCGCCACGTGGCCGATGCTGTGTCCACCCTGCGTGACTTCCCGCAGCAAACTGAGCCGCTCAATCTGCTCTTCTGAATAAAGCCGCCGGTTCGTCCCGGTTCTTTCCGGCTCAACGGCTCCGTAGCGCTTTTCCCAGATTCGAATGACGTGCGCGCTCAACCCGGTGCGGCGAGCGACCACTTTAATTGCCTGATGTGCATTAACCATTATTTAGACGATACTGTGACAACTCCACAGCAAATTGCTAGCTGAGAATCTAAAAACGTCAATATTCCTGATAAAGTCAATTTTTATTGGCAAAATACCCCCTGCTTTTCAAATTAAAAATAATCGAGACAAACTATTGACATCAAAGCGAACATTAGACATCTTCTCTACAAGTTCAATGCTGCTTAGCAGCGAGCTGAACATGAAAACAATAAGTGAACATCGGAATGCAAACGCAAAGGTCACGCAGCGACGGCTCTTCGAATGCCGTTTCTCTAGGCCGACTCGCTTTGCGGTGCTCGTTCGGGTTCACACCAAAACAAAAGACAAAACATCCCATACGAACCATGAAAAACATCCGCATCCTCACCCTCATTGCAATTGTCGCGACGTCCAGCTTCTTGGGCATTGCTCAGGCTGAACCCAAGGAAAAGGCCAAGGACATCGTGGCCGTCGCCGTCGGCAACGGCAGCTTCAACACCCTAGTCGCTGCCGTGAAAGCCGCTGGTCTCGTCGAGACGCTCCAAGGCCCCGGGCCCTTCACGGTCTTCGCGCCGACCGACGAAGCCTTCGCCAAGCTCCCCAAGGGCACGGTGGAAGAACTGCTCAAGCCGGAGAACAAGGCGAAGCTCGTCGCCATTCTCACCTACCACGTCGTGGCCGGAAAAGTCATGGCGGCGGACGTCAAGACCATGAAAGCCAAGACCGTGAACGGCCAGTCCCTCGACGTGAAAGTCACGGACGGCGGCGTCACCGTGGACAAAGCCAAAGTCGTCACGACCGACGTGGCCGCCAGCAACGGCGTCATCCACGTCATCGACACCGTCCTACTGCCCAACTGAGTGCTCCTGTCCGGGCGGAGGGCATTCGGCCCTCCGCCCGATTTTACCGAACACCCTCAAAACCATTTTTAAACATGATTGCGACCAAACACAAAATTAAACGCCCTTCCGGATCCGCTGCCGCGCCGAAAGCTTTCAAGGTCACCAGTGCGCGTTTGGGCAATCGTTCCTCCCTCGACTCCCTCTCCAAAAGCGCGGGCCGCTGGTCCACGTCCATGCCTGATGATCAATTGAGAACCAGCCAAGGCACCACCCTCACGACATTCACTCTTGGTGTGACATCCGGCACGTTCACCAACCCCATTACCAAGCCTCTGACCGAAATCCTGCCTCCGCTTTCCGCTTATCGCGCTCCGTCCGATGCTCTCTCGCTCTACCTCCGCGAAGTCGGAGAAGTCGCCTTGCTGACTCGCGCCGAGGAAACCGTTCTTGCCCGCCGTATCCAGGCCGGCGACGACCAGGCCCGCGAACACATGATCCGCGCCAACCTCCGTCTGGTGGTCAAAATCGCCCGCGATTACGAGAACCTCGGCGTCCCCCTGCTCGATCTCATCAATGAGGGCAACATCGGCCTGATGAAGGCGGTCGAACGGTTTGATCCCGACAAGGGCGCCAAGCTTTCCAGCTACGGTTCATGGTGGATCAAGGCCCAGATTCGCCGCGCCCTTTCCGACCAAGGCAAAACCATCCGCATCCCCAGCACCGCCGGTGACCAGATTTACCAACTGCGCAA
The DNA here is from genome assembly GCA_947502425.1 of Verrucomicrobiales bacterium. Lineage (GTDB taxonomy): Bacteria > Verrucomicrobiota > Verrucomicrobiia > Limisphaerales > SIBH01 > SIBH01. The sequence continues at coordinate 9,199 of CANMZY010000006.1, read as the reverse complement.
AGTGGCGGTGAAACTTCAGGAAATTTTAGGCCGCGAAGCGAGCGATGCCGAGCTGGCCGAAGAACTCGGTCTCTCCGTGCGACGCGTGACGGAGTTGAACGCTGCGGGCACTCGCCCGGCCTCACTCGATGCGCCGTTGGGCGGCGAAAACTCCAGCAGCTTCGCCGAAGTTGTCCCGGATGAAAACGCCGTGAACCCGGCCCAGCGCACCGACGACAACGATTCCATCAGTCAGCTCCGCGAACTGGTCGGCCGCCTGCCCGAGCGTGAAGCGAAAATCATCCGTGCCCGCTTCGGTCTCGATGACGGACGCGAACGAACCTTGAAAACCATCGGCGGGAAACTCGGCGTCACCCGTGAGCGCATTCGCCAGATTCAAAACCTCGCCTTGACCAAGCTGCGGCAAATGCTCGAACAGCCCCCAAGCCGCACCGCGGCGGCCTGATTCCCCAGTAAACTCAAAAGCAACCAAACTCCGTTATGTTTAAAAAAATTGATTATTATTTCCTGCTGGCGGCCTTCGCCAGTTTCGTGGGCAGCGTGGCCCTCTGGTTCCTCGTCAACCGCGACTACGGCGTTTATGTCGGCCTCTGGGTGCCGAGCATTCTCGCCCTTTGGGTCGGAGTCCGCGTGGCTCTTCTCGCCCGCATCGTCACCAACCAGAACCGGAGAAACTGAAGATGTTTGACTATCTTTTTCCAATCTTTTGCTTTGGCCTCGTGATCAGTTGGATTGTTTTCCTTGGGCTTCGCGCCGCGGCCGAGGAGGCCAAAGCGGAAAATTCTGAGCGGGACCAGCGCCCTCCCTCATAGAAATAACCCTCTTCCGCCCGGTCGCGTAACAGTCACGAAACGCCTTTGCCCACTAGCCGCATCAATGAGTGACACCCCGACAAATCCCGCCGTGTTCATCGTCGGTGCCACTGGCGGTATCGGATCCGCGCTCGCGCGGCGACTTTCCTCCTCAGGCTGGCGACTGGCGCTCTGCGCCCGCGGGCTTGACCGGCTGGCGGCCTTAAAAGACGAGCTGAGTGCTCACATCGAGGCCGCTGACGCCGCCGATCCTAAGGCCTTGGAGAATGCTTTCTCAGCTGGTTGTGAAAAATTGGGGCGTCTCGACGGCGTAGTGAACTGCGCCGGCTCGCTTCTCCTTAAACCCGCACACCTGACCAGCGAGGAGGAGTGGGCGCACACGCTCCATGCCAATCTGACCACGGCATTTTACGTTCTCCGGTGTGCCGCATCCCGAATGATGCGCACCGGAGGCGGGAGCATCGTGCTGATGGCCTCCGCCGTGGCGCAACGCGGCATGATCAACCACGAAGCCATTGCCGCCGCCAAAGCCGGCGTGGTCGGCCTCGCTCAATCTGCCGCCGCGACCTACGCCCGCTACAATATTCGCGTGAACTGCGTCGCGCCGGGCCTCACCCGCACACCGCTGACCGAGGCCCTCACTCGCAACGAAGCTTCGCTCCAAGCCAGTGCCGCGCTCCATCCGCTGGGGCGAATCGGCGAACCTCACCAAGTTGCCAGCGCCGTCGCGTGGCTGCTCGACCCGGAGCAGAGCTGGGTCACCGGTCAAGTCATCGCCGTCGATGGAGGACTGTCCTCTGTGCAGGCGCGGGCTGCGGCCAACTTCTGATTTTTATTCTTATGACCAAACAAGCTCTCATCATTGGCGCCGGCCCCGGCGGTCTGGCTTCGGCCATCCTCCTGGCAGCCGCGGGCGTGCGTGTAAAAGTTCTGGAACGTCTCCCCGTGCTCGGCGGGCGCACGTCGAGCATCGAAGCCGACGGCTACACGTTCGACCTGGGCCCAACTTTCTTCCTCTATCCCCGCGTGCTCGAGGAAATCTTCCGTGCTGCCGGGACCACGCTGCGGGACGAAGTCGAAATGGTGCGCCTCGACCCGCAATATCGGATTCAATTCGGCGCAGGCGGGCAGATCGACGCCACCGCGAATATCCCCCAAATGGAAAGTGAAATCGCGAAGCTTGCTCCGGCGGACGCACCCGGATTCCGCCGTTTCCTCGACGAGAACCGCACCAAACTCGCTAGGATGGAGCCGTGTCTGGAAAGCGCCTTTCTCGGCTGGCGGGATCTGGTGCAAATGCGCCTCCTCAAAATGCTGCCAATGCTTCGCCCGCATCAGTCCGTGGACACGTATCTGAAACGCTTCTTCACCGATGAGCGCGTGCGGCTCGCGTTTTGTTTCCAATCAAAATATCTCGGGATGTCGCCGTTCCGTTGTCCGAGCCTCTTCAGCATCCTCAGCTTTCTCGAATACGAATACGGCGTCTTCCACCCTATCGGCGGGTGCGCCGCAATCACCGCTGCCATGGCTCGCGTCGCCGAGCGTCTCGGCGTGGAAATCTGTCTCAACGAACCCGTCGAAGAAATTCTCTTCGCCGGAAGGCGCGCGGTCGGTGTCCGCACACCGACTGGCACGCATCACGCCGAGGCGGTCGTCGTCAACGCCGACTTCGCCCGCGCCATGCAAAAGCTGGTGCCTGATCATCTGCGCCATCGCTGGACGGACCAGAAGCTCGCGAAGAAAAAATATTCCTGCTCGACCTTCATGATGTATCTCGGCATCGAAGGCAAATTCGACCTGCCCCATCACACTATTCACATCGCCGAGGACTACGCGAACAATCTCGATGACATCGAGCACAAACACGTCCTGAGCGAAGACCCTAGCTTCTATGTCCAAAACGCCTGCGTCACCGACCCCGGACTCGCGCCGCGCGGTCACTCCACGCTCTACGTCCTGGCACCCGTCACGCATCAGCATCCAAACGTGGACTGGTCGAAAGAGCGTGGTCGCTACCGTGAACTCATTCTTCGGCAGATCAAGAAGGCCGGTTACGCCGGCGTCGAGTCGCGTATTCGCTACGAGCGCGTCATCACGCCCGCCGACTGGGATTCGCGCTATGAAATTTATCGCGGCGCGACCTTCAACCTCGCGCACACCCTCGACCAGATGCTGCACCTCCGTCCGCACAATCGCTTCGAAGATCTCGACGGTGTTTACCTCGTCGGTGGCGGAACGCATCCCGGCAGCGGCCTGCCGGTGATTTTCGAGAGCGCCCGCATCAGCTCGCGCCTGCTGCTCGAAGACCTGGGCGTGAATGCAAATTCAATTTCTCCCCGCGATGGGCACGGTGAAAACACGACAACCACAGCCGCGGACAAGTCCAGCGTCCTCGATTCGCTCGTCAGAATGATGGGCGTGAATTCAAAGCCCAGCCGATGAGCCTGACCATCACCAGCGCTTCCGTGAACTTCGACGAAAATCTGCATACGCTGATCACTGCCTCCCGTCTCGCGCAGTCGAAATGGGCCGCGCAGCCGGTGCCGCAACGTCTGCTCCTCTTCCGAAAACTCCGTGCCCTCCTCGCCAAAAATTCGCTCCAGCTCGCCGACAGCACGGCGTGTCTGCGCCGCCGCCCGGTGGCGGAATCTCTCACCGTCGAAGTCCTCCCGCTCGCCGAGGCCTGCCGTTTTTTGGAGCGTGAAGCCAGCCGACTCCTGGTGCCGCGCCGTCTCCGTTCATGGACGCGTCCGCTCTGGCTTGCGGGCGTGGCGACGGAGATTCGCCGCGAACCGCTCGGCGTTGTCCTGATCATTGGCCCCGGCAACTACCCGCTGCTGTTGCCCGGTGTTCAAGTCCTTCAGGCACTCGCCGCCGGCAATGCGGTGCTTATGAAGCCGGCTCCCGGCTGCACCGGACCGATGCGTTGCCTGTTGGAGATGCTCGTCACCGCCGGACTCGACCCCGCTCTGTGCACGCTCCTGCCGGAATCCACCGAAGCTGCGCAGGCCGCTCTCGCCGCCGACATCGACAAGGTTCTCTTCACCGGTTCCGCCGCCACCGGTGAAACAATTCTCACGCAACTTGCCGCGCGGTTGCTGCCCGCCACGATGGAACTGAGCGGCTGCGACGCCGTCCTTGTCCGAGCCGACGCAGATCTTGATCTGACCGTTCGCGCGCTGGCCTTTGGCCTGCGGCTGAACGCCGGGGAAACGTGCATGGCCCCACGCCGTGTGTTTGTTCACCGCTCCATCGCGACGGAGCTGGAAGGTCGACTGGCAAAAAATTTTCCTGGATGGAACGATCAGACCATTCTCACTTCTGCTGCCGCCAAAAAACTCCGCCCGCTCCTCGAAGAAGCCCTCGCCACCGGCGCTCACCTCGTCACCGGCTCGATTCATCGCGATGGTTCCATCCGCGCTCCGGTCATTTTGGCCGGCGTTTCGCCTCTGCTCCGCGTCTTGCGCGAAGACGTTTTCGCCTCCGTGCTTTCGCTCGTCACCATCGCGGACGACAACGAAGCCGTGGCCCGCGCAAACGATTGTCCCTATGCGCTGGGTGCGAGCATTTTCACCCGCGATGAAGCCGCCGGCCACCGGCTCGCAACGCAGCTCAACGTCGGCGTCGTCAGCCTCAACGACGTGATCGTTCCGACCGGCGATGCCCGCGTGCCATTTGGCGGACGCAAGCGCAGCGGCTTCGGCGTCACGCGCGGCGGCGAGGGTTTGCTCGAACTCACCGTGCCGAAAGTCGTGACCATCAGCCGTAGCAAATTCCGCCCGGCGCTTGATGCCCCGCAGCCCGGTGATGAATGGCTGTTCATCTCCTACCTCCGATTTACCCACGGCCTCGGCTGGAAGAGCCGCTCCCAAGCCCTGTTTCAACTTTTGCGACGACTCGTGGCCCGTGGAAAATCCATAAACAAAAAATGAAAAACTCCCGCTCCGAAAAAATTGGCGTCATTGGCTCCGGCCTCGCAGGCCTGGCCTCCGCCTGCACGCTGGCCGCCCGCGGCTATTCCGTCGTCCTCTTCGAGCGTAACGACTGGCTTGGCGGCAAGGCGGCACAGTTGGAAGGCGATGGCTTCCGCTTCGACATGGGGCCGACCATTCTCACCATTCCCTCCGTGTTGCGCCGCATCTTCACCGAGGCCGGTCGCAAGATGGAAGACTACCTCGACCTCGTCCGGCTCGACCCGCAGTGGCGCTGCTTTTTCGAGGACGGCTCCGCGCTCGACCTCGTGGAAAACACGGACACGATGGCAGAAAACCTCGACCAGTTCGCGCCCGGCACCCGCTCGGGCGACGGCTATCGCGACTTCATGAAGTTGAGCCACCGCCTGAACGACATCTCGCACCGCTTCTTCTTCGACAAACCCATCGGCGGCCTGCGCGACATGTTCGATTTCAAAACCGCCTTTGATCCTAAGGTCCTGAGCGACGTGCTCGCCATGCGCATGGGCCGCTCCGTGGCCGGAACCGTTCGCGCCTTTAATCCCGACCCGCGCGTGGCGCAGATGATGGACCATTACACACAATACGTCGGCTCATCACCCTATGGTTCACCGGCCGTGCTCTGCGGCATCGCACACATGCAGACCGACGAAGGCATCTGGTATCCGATGGGCGGCACGCGCGCCGTCCCTCTGGCTCTCGAAAAACTCGCACGCGAACTTGGCGTGGAGATTCGAACCAACACTTCGATTGCGAAAATTCTCACCAACGACGGAGCCGTCACCGGTGTGCGCACCGGCCAAGGCGAAGAAATTCCGCTCTGTGCCGTCGTATCGAACTGCGACGCCGTTCTCACCCATCGTGAACTGATCAACGGCGCGGTGGGCGCGAAATTCGAGAAGCGCCGCCATTACGAATCGGCCTGCTCGGGCGTGGTGCTCTACCTCGGATTGAACCAGCGCTACGACCACCTCGCGCATCACGACTTTGTTTTCAGCCGTGATCCACACGAGGAATTTGATTTCATCTACAAGAAAGGCGAACCGGCTCCAGACCCGACCTGCTATCTCGCCGCGACCACCTGTTCCGAGCCGGGCACGGCTCCTCAGGGCGGCGAAGCTCTTTACGTGCTCGTCCACACGCCCTACCTGCGCCCGCATCACGATTGGAAGAAAATGCTGCCCGTGTACCGCAAGACGATCATCGAAAAACTAAAGCGCACCGGCGGCATGAAAGACCTCGAAGATCGAATCGTCTTCGAGCGCGCGCTCACACCGCAGGACATCAATGACCGCTACCATGTCTTGCACGGAGCGATTTACGGACTGGCGAGCCACGGAAAATTCCTCGGTGCCTTCAAGCCCGGCAATCGTTCTCCTGACTTGCGCGGCCTCTACCTCGCCGGCGGCGCGGCGCATCCCGGACCAGGCATGCCGATGGTGCTGATGAGCGGTTGGATCGCCGCCGATGCGCTGGACAAGGACGGCGTGGCGGAACGGAGCGGAGCGCGCCTCAATGCACCGCAGCGCGACGGACTGGCCGCTGCGTAAAACAATCTGAGAGCGTCAAAATGAAATCCGCTTCCTTCCACCTCACAGCCCTCCCTCCTTCACAGAGGACGATGGAGAAGCCACACCGACCAGCGGATTTCAACCACGCACCACGCACCACACACCACGACCTGCCCATCATCTCGCGTCCGCTGCTCGGTTGGTTCACGTGGTATTCGCGCCTTTATCTCCGCCGCCACTTCCATTCGCTGCGTGTTTCCCGGGCCGGTCTTCCCCCGGATGTGAACGGTCGGCCCGTCGTCCTCTACACGAACCACGCATCGTGGTGGGATCCGCTCGTCTGCCTGGTGCTGAAGTCTGAATTCTTCGCGGACCGCACGGCATTTGCTCCAATTGATGCGACGATGCTGGAGCGCTACAAAATGTTTCGCAAGCTGGGCTTCTTTGGAGTGGAACAGGGGACGCGTCGTGGGGCAGTGCAATTCCTCCGCACGGCGGAAAACATTCTGTGCGAATCGAACCACCTGCTGGTGCTCACGCCTCAAAGTCGTTTCAGCGATGTGCGGGAAAGACCGGTCTGTTTTCTGGCCGGCCTGGGGCATTTGGCGACCCGGTTCAAGCGCGCTCTCTTTGTGCCGATGGCCACGGAATTCGTTTTTTGGGAAGAACGTCTGCCGGAGATTTTGGTGCGATTCGGTGAACCGGTGGACTTGAATCGCCAGCAAGCGTCGCCTCTTGATCCAGCAGGCTACACCCGGCTCTTCGAGGAGAAAATGGCCGCAACCCAGGACGCCTTGGCCTCAGAGTCCCGGCGGCGCGACCCAGATGATTTCAAAATCGTGCTGCGCGGAGGTGCCGGACAGGGCGGTATCTACGATTGGTGGCGGGCGCTACAAGCGAGATTGCGCGGCGAAACTTTCCATAAGGAGCACGGAACGAAATGAACCTCAACTCACTTGCGCTCATCGCACTCGCTCTGGCTGCCATTCCCTGCGGATTGTTCTTGTTGAACCTGCGCGCCTACCGCCGGCTCGCCAATCTCCAATCGCCAATCAAAAATCATCTCAGTGTCCTTATACCCGCGCGCAACGAGGAACAAAACATCCGCCGCACCTTGGAAGCCGTGCTTGCCAATCGAGACTGTGACTTTGAAGTCGTCGTGCTGGACGACCACTCGACCGACCGCACGGCCGAAATCGTGTCCGGACTGGCCTGCCTCGATCCGCGCCTCCGCCTCGAAAGCGCCCCGCCGCTCCCCGCCGGCTGGTGCGGGAAACAGCACGCCTGTCAAGTCCTCGCCCGGCTCGCGCGCCATCCGGTGCTCGTTTTCATCGACGCCGATGTGGGTCTCGCGCCGGATGCGCTGGCAAGGATGGGCGGGTTCATGGAACGCAAGGCCATCGATCTCGCCAGCGGCGTGCCGCGCCAGGAACTCGGCACGTTTTCGGAGCGACTCCTCATTCCCTTGATTCATTTCATTCTCCTCGGTTTTCTGCCGATGCACGCGATGCGCCGGACGAAATTGCCGGCGCTCTCCGCCGGTTGCGGCCAGCTTTTCATCGCCCGCCGCGACGCCTACGAACAATGCGGGGGCCATGCGCAACTCCGCGACTCCTTGCATGACGGCCTCAAACTGCCGCGCGTGTTTCGTGAAGCTGGGTTTGCCACCGACCTCTTCGACGCCACCGATCTGGCCACCTGCCGCATGTATCACACGAACGCGCAGACCTGGCGCGGCCTCGGCAAGAACGCCACCGAAGGATTGGCTGCGCCGGGCACCATCGGCCCGATGACGGTGCTGCTGCTCGGCGGCCAGGTTTTGCCTATCATCCTCCTCGCGTTGGCTCCGATGTTGTCCGGGTATGGCCTGACGTTCGCCGTCGCCGCCACGGCCGTCGTTTACCTGCCCCGGCTCATGGCGGCACATATTTTCCGCCTACCCGTCGGAGGCGCTCTATTACATCCGCTCGGCGTCATGGCGCTGCTCGCGATTCAATGGCAAGCACTCTTCCGCCACCTCGCCGGCAAGCCCTCGGTTTGGAAGGGCCGGAGCTACACGACGGCGACTTCTCCTGCACCGCTCAAATCGATATGAAATTTCTCCGCGACTCATTTGTTATCGTCTTTGCGCTGGTGGGGCCATTGGACCGCGCGGCAGCCGCCGCCCCGCCGCCGCCGACCAATGCGCCGGGCGCCATCGAACTTCACGATCAATACAACATCCCTCAGAAGCTTTCCTTCCCGACGACCAACGTCACCGTGCTCACCATCGCCGATAAAAAAGGCTCCGAACAAATCGGCGACTGGGTGGCGGAACTCAAGAATCGCTTCGCCGGACGCATCACACTCAGCGGCATTGCGGAAGTCGGCGGGGTGCCCGGATTGATGCAGGGCATGGTGCGGAAAAAATTTCGGAAGCTGCATAGTTATCCGGTCATGATGGACTGGTCAGGCAAGATTTGCGCGCAGTTGCGCTCCCAAAAAGACGTCGCGAACGTTCTTGTACTCGGCCGTGACGGCGTTGTGCTCGGCCGCTTCTCCGGCGCGGCGGACCGGACGAATGTCGCCGCGGTTTGCGTCTTGCTCGACAAGATCCTTTCCACTCCGTCACAACTGGATTCAGCCCGCAATGCTACCTCCCCATGAACACACGAACGTCTCTTGCCGCCCTCCTGACGGGTGCGGCACTCATCACCAGTCCCGCTTGGGCCGCCGACACGAACTGGCCCCAGTGGCGCGGGCCGAATCGCGATGGCCAGTTCACCGGCCCCGTCTGGCCGGAGAAGCTCGGCACGAATCATCTCCAGCGCACCTGGCGCGTCGAACTGGGACCAAGTTACTCCGGCCCCATCGTCTCGGGCGATCGCGTGTTCACGACCGAGTCGAAGGACAAGAAATTCGAGGTCGTCACCGCCCTCGATCG
>CANMZY010000005.1:0-24819 GCA_947502425.1 Verrucomicrobiales bacterium | reverse complement strand
CGGCCAGCTTGCGTTCCTCCGACTCGTTGATTTCGTGAAGCGCGCGGGCGTTCTGATTTTCAAGCTCCTGGAGCCGCTCGTCGTTGAAATGGATGCGGCTCTCGTGCCGGTCGATCTGGCCCTTCAACTCCAGGCCGCGCTGCTGCGAGGCATTGATCGCCTGCTCCAGTTCGGAAAGGCGCGAGCGCAGTTGCAGAATTTCATCCTCCGCGCGCAGCAGGCTCTCCGAGCAGGCTTCCATTTCCGCGCGCAACTTTTCCGCCGAGGCCGCGCGCTCGGTGATCTCCGCCTGGAGGACATCGAACTGATGACGCGCGAGCTGCGTGTCAAGGTGCTGGAGTTCCAGCGAAAGCTGCTTGTAGCGGCGCGCCTTGCCGGCCTGGCGCTGGAGCGAGCCGATCTGCCGCTTCACCTCGCGGATGAGATCGGCCACGCGCAGGAGATTTTGGTCCGTGTATTCCAGCTTGCGGAGCGCCTCCCGTTTCTGCGCCTTGTATTTGGTGATGCCGGCGGCTTCTTCGAAAACCATGCGGCGGTCATCGGGCTTGCTCGAAAGAATCTGCGTGATGTTTCCTTGGGCCATGATCGAGTAGCTCGTCTTGCCCATGCCGGTGCCCATGAAAATTTGCTGGATGTCCTTCAGCCGGCACGGGGTCTTGTTGATGAAATACTCGCTCCCGCCGTCACGGAAAACGCGGCGCGTGAGCGTGACTTCATCGTAGGCCACCTCCACCCCGGAAATGATCAACTGCTCCTGATCCACCCCGCCGATGGTCAGCGACACCTCGGCCATGCCGAGCGGTTTGCGCCCATCGGTGCCGTTGAAAATCACGTCGGCCATTTCGCCGCCGCGCAGCGCCTTGGCTGATTGCTCGCCCAAGACCCAACGGATGGCGTCGGACACATTGGATTTGCCGCACCCGTTGGGACCGACAATGGCGGTCACGCCGGGCTGGAAGTTGAGGGATGTCTTGTCCGCAAAGGACTTGAAACCAAGAACGGTAAGGTTTTTGAGATACATGACGTTTCAAATAAAAAAGGATTAACCCGCCCGTGTAAAGTCGAAATCTACCACATATGGTGGAAAGTTGTTCACACGGGCACAACTAATTGAGGAATCGATTTACCACGCAGTTGTTGACCGGGTTCGGGCAAATTCGCTCAATATCGAGACAACCACTGAAATCAGCAGTGAAGTCGGCGTTCCGAAGCCGAGGTTCAAGGCAAGGGGCAACCTCGCCCCGGAGCGCGGGCAAATTCTCGCACGAAAGCAAGTCTCCCCGTCCCTCAGGGACGGCAGAATTCCACGCCCGGTTCTGCCGTCCCTGCGGAACTCGTTCGGCGATGCCGCAAACCCAGTGCTAAAGCACTGGGCTGTTTTCGCGCGTCCCTGCGGGACCGGAGAGAAGCCCTGTCCCCTCTTCTCTCAACCAAAACCCCTCACTCGAACAACCCCTGAATCTCCTCCCACGTCAGGTTCTCCGTGAGTGATTCCTCGCCGCCGAGCGTGGCCTTGATCACCGCGCGTTTGCGCTGCTGCAACGCGAGAATTTTCTCCTCCACCGTGCCGCGCATGATCAGCTTGTAGCTCGTCACCACGCGCGTCTGCCCGATGCGATGCGCCCGGTCCGTGGCCTGGTCCTCCACCGCCGGATTCCACCACGGATCGAAATGAATCACCGTGTCCGCGCCGGTCAGGTTGAGGCCGACGCCGCCCGCCTTGAGGCTGATGAGGAACACCGGAATTTTTTCGTTCGCCTGAAATTTTTCCACCACCGCGCCGCGATTCATCGTCGAGCCGTCGAGGTAGCAATACTCGACCTTGTCCGCCGCGAGTTTTTCCCGGAGCAGCGTGAGCATCGAGACAAACTGGCTGAACACCAGCACGCGATGTCCGCCGTCCATCGCCTCTTCGAGCAGCTCGCCAAACATCTCCAGTTTGCCGGAATTCTCGTCGGTGAACTTGTCCTCATCGAGTTTCAGCAGGCGCAGGTCGCAGCAAATCTGCCGCAACCGCAGCAGCGCGTTCAGCACCACCATGCGGCTTTTCGCCAGACCCTGCGCGCCGACCGCCGCCATCACTTCCCGGCGGCTGACCGCGAGAATTTGCTGATACGCCTGCTGCTGGTCCTCGGTGAGTTCGCAGTATGAAACCTGTTCCAGCTTCGCCGGCAGGTCTTTCGCCACGTCGCGCTTCAGCCGGCGCAGAATGAAGGGGCGCAGCCGCCGTCCCAGCCGCGACTGCGCAGCGAGATCCTTGTCCCGCGTGATCGGCTGCTCGTAACGCTCGCGGAAATCCTGCGCCGCGCCGAGATAGCCCGGCATCAAAAAATCAAAAATACTCCAGAGATCGAGCACCGAGTTTTCCATCGGCGTGCCGGTGAGCACGAGCCGGTGCTGCGCCCGCACCGCCTTCACCGCGACCGCGTTTTGCGTCTGCCGGTTCTTGATGTGCTGCGCCTCGTCGAGCACCAGCGTGTCGAACTCCATTTCACGATACCGCTCCGCGTCGCGTCGGATCAGCGCGTAACTGGTGATGACGAGATCGCTCTCCGGAATTTTATCAAACAGCTCGTGCCGCCCCGCGCCGTGCAGCGCCAGAACCTTCAACTCCGGCGTGAATTTCTTCGCCTCCGCCACCCAGTTGAAAACCAGCGAAGTCGGACAAACGATCAGATACGGTTTGCGCCTCGCAGTTTCCCTGTTCCGCATTCCGCATTCCGCATTCCGCGTTACCGCAACGAAGGCCAATGTTTGTAGCGTTTTCCCCAGCCCCATCTCGTCCGCCAGGATTCCGCCGAAATCGTTCTCGCGCAAAAAACGCAGCCACGCCACGCCCTGCTTTTGATATGGGCGCAGCACATCTTCGAGCACGCCCAGCGGCGGACATTCCAGCTTCGTCTGGCCGCTCTGCTGCGCCGCGCGCTCGCGCCACGCGGCGGACGCCTGCACCTGCCAGCCCGGCTGCTGCCGCAGTGTCGCGTCGAGAAAACCCGCCTGCACGCCGCTCAACCGGTAGCCCTTCTCGTGCTGCTGCGGCGCACAATCCCGCAGCACCTCGTTGAACTCCTCCAGCGCGCCCGTGTCGATCAGCGCGATGCGCCCGTTCTTCAAGCGCGTGTGGCTGGAGCCAGACAAAATTAAACGCTGAATGTCCGCCGCCGAAAACTTTTCACCATCTTCCGAGGCCAGCGACATCTCGACATCGAACCACCGCTCGCCCGACGGCGTGATTTGCAGGTGCGGCTCGATGCGCTCGAAATTTTTCGCCGTGCTGCGCTCCAGCCGTTCCTCCAGCGTCACGTCCCACTCCTTTTGCAGGCGCGGAAACTCGCGCGCAAAAAAATTAACCACCGCGTTTTCCCCGTGCAGATTCCAGCGGCCCTGCGTGTCCGGTCCGATGAAACCCGCGCGCCTCATCCGCTCCGTCGCGGCCATCTCCGCCGCGAAATCGCGAGTCGAATAGCGCGTGGTGCTTTTCGGATCGGGCAGCCAGAGCGTCTCGTCCTTCGCGGTCACGCCCACGGTCATGACGCGCGCCCCGTAGGCGCACTGCAACTGCGCCTGCACCTGCGCCAGCCCGCCGTTGAGCGCGAGCACGAAGCGCGGCGGTTGCGGTTCGAGCGTGAATTCTTCGAGAACAAAATTCGCGTCCACGTCGCACTCAGCCTCGAGCACGGCGAGTTCTTGGCTGAGGAAGAGCGGCACGCGCTGCCGGGAAAGTTTCATCGGGCCGCGAAACAGCTCGCGCCATTGCTTCGGCAATGCGACCGGCTCCAGCGCCGCGCCGTGGAAGGCCCAGAGCGTTTCACCCGCGATGAGCAGCGGACGCGCCGCCGCCGGCGGCAGGTTCAGGCGAATCTCGCCGGATGTTTCGAGCGTCGCCTGAATCGGCACGCGCCAAGCCGTCGCCGAAACGGCTAGCGGTTGGCCACGTCCCAGCGCCACGCGCGGATGGTCGGCCAGCGCGCCGAGCAGTTGCGTCAACTCGACGAGATTCAACATCAGTCCGCCGGGCGTTTCGCCGCCGGCAAGATGCTCGGCCATATCGAGCAGCCGCGTGTCCTCGGCGGAAAGCCGGAACGCCTTCGCCATCGGCAGCGCGCTCAGCGGCGCGCGGCCACCACTCCATTTGCCCTCGAACGTCGCCATGACTTTGCCGCGCTCGAGGCCGGCGGCGAAGGTCGGCGGAAGAATGACGGAAATTTCCAAGGCCTCACCCGCTTCACCCAGCGCGGCGCGGCGCAAACGCGGCCCGGCTTCCGGCTCCGGTTCGCGCGCGGTTCGCGACGCCCCGGCGCGCATCGGCACCGGCGTGGCCGTGGTGCGCGCGGCTCCCAGCGCCGGAGCCTTGCCCCGCTGCAAATGATGCAGGCCGACCGCGACGGAGTGCGCGCAGATCATCCCCGCGTCGCGCGAGGCGCGGCACGAGCACATGTTCTCGATGTTGATCGTGTCCTTGATGACCAGCCCAGCGCGATACGACGCCGAGCCTTCCTGCACGACGCCCTTGAGGACGGGCGGCGTCCAATTCGAGCTGAGAACCTTGTCGGCGGCCAGTAGGGCGCGCGCGTTTTTGACCGCGTCCCAGCCCGCGATCTTCGCCAAAAAGGCTTCTGTTAAATCGGTGAAACTCATCTGTGACCGCCGACAGTGCCGGACAGAGCGCGCCGCCAAAATAAAAAAATGCGAAAACCGCGCGGTCAAAATTACCACCCAGGCGAACACCGATTCTGTTCTGACGGCTACCAGGTTGAAAGTTCGGGAATCTGCCTTCAGGCGTTTCCCGATTCGGACCGTCCCGCGCCGCCATCGCATGATTTGGTTTGTCGGCCCGGCCTGGGCGCGGCCATCATCACACTTCATGTGGGCCGCTTTTGCCACGACCATTTGCTTCGCACTCTCCGGGGTGTGCGCGCATCGCATTGCCAAAGTGCTCGGCGGCGTGCGCGCGAACTTTTTTCGCATCCTACTGGCGACCCTGCTGCTCGCGGCCTACGCGCATCTCTTCGGGGAGGGCTGGAGTGGCGGGGCGTTCGGCTGGTTTTTCCTGAGCGGCATCGCGGGCTTCGGCCTGGGGGACGTGGCGTTTTACGAGGCGCTGCCGCGGATCGGTTCGAGGTTGTCGGTGCTGCTGGTGCATTGCCTGGCCGCGCCGTTCGCCGCCACCGTGGAATGGTTCTGGCTGGGCACGCCGCTGACGTCGCTGAAAATTCTGTTCGCGCTGGTGACACTGGCGGGCGTGGTGGTGGCGCTGGCGCCGAGCGGGCATCTGGAGATTTCCCGGCGAACGTTCTGGATCGGGACGGTCTGCGGAGTCATCGCCGGCGTCGGCCAGGGGTTGGGCGTGGTGCTGTCGCGCAAAGCCTACGCAGTGGTGGAGCTGGCGGGCCACTCCATCAGCCCGTTGACCGCAAGCTATCAGCGGATTCTTGGGGGATTGCTGATCGCGATGGCGGTTTGGTGGGTGCTGTCGCTGCGTGGTTCGCGGGAGAAAAACAGTCCGTTGAAGGGCGAGGCCTGGCCGTGGCTGCTGGCGGGCACGCTCGCGGGGCCGGTGCTGGGCGTGGGCTGTTATCAACTGGCGCTGATGCACCACAGCGCCGGAGAGGTGCTGCCGGTGGTGGCGTTGACGCCGCTGGTGATCGTGCCGCTGGCGCAATGGGTAGAGGGTGAGCGGCCCACGAAGCGGTCGCTGCTCGGCGGAGTGATCGCCGTGGCCGGGGTGGTGGGGCTGGCGTGGTCGGCCAGTCATCCGGCGGGGAGTTGATGCGGATTACGGAAAAGCCACGGCGAATTTTTCCCAGGGATCTGGGGCGGACGCGGATGGGGGATTTTCTGTCCGGCCACGGCGGCGCATTTCGGCCGGCCTTGGCCAGTTCACGCCACCGGGGCCGGCGCGGCCGGTTCCACCACCAGCAGCCGTCCGGCAGTGTTCTGCTGCTCGAATTCCTTGCACCAGCCTTTGATTTCCGTGTCGTTGAAAATCTTGCCGAGGACGCGGCGGAGCAAGCCCTTCAAATTCGGATTCTCCAGATCGCGCAGGCAGCGGATGGCCTCTTCCTTGTAAGTTTCCAGCAGGGTGCGGGCGCGTTCGTCGGCCTTCAGTTCCACGTAGAGCGCCTCGATCTGCTCGGGGTTCACGCCGGCCTGCGGTGCACGGCGCCAGAGGGATTCGAGCAAGATTTTCTTCTCGGCCTGCGCGCGTTCGTAGGCGACGGCCAGCAGCAGGCTGGGGCGAAGTCCGGCGATGTCATTCGTCTCGCCGCTCGCACCGAGATCACTGAGGTCGTCGCGGATCTGGTAGGCGATGCCGAGGGCTTCGCTGTAAACCTGAAGCGTGTCGCAGACTTCCTCGTGCTGCTCAAGGCCCGCGTAGAGTGCGCCGAATTGCAGGGCGACTTCGAAGGCCGGCGCGGTTTTGCTGCGGAAAATATCGAGAACCTGCAGCGCGGTGAGCGGTTCAGGTTTGCGCGCCCAGCAGAGTTCCGCGCCCTGACCGCGGCAGAGTTGACGCTGGCCCTGACTGGCCACGAGCAGCATCTCAGCTTTCTGTTCGGCGGAAATTTTGCTGGTGCCAATCAGCCGGTAGCCTTCGCCGATGAGGAGATCACCGACGTTCAGCGCGACAGCCACGCCGTATTCTTCGTGGAGCGTTTTCTCGCCGTAGCGGGTCGCGTCGTTGTCTTCGATGTCGTCGTGGATGAGCGAGGCCTTGTGGAAACATTCGACCGCGACGGCGATTTTTTTGATGTCATCGGGCAGCGGTTGGCCGGTGTCGGCGCGCAACGCCTGGAACGTGGAGACGGCGAGAAACGGCCGCCAGCGTTTGCCGGCACGGCCCAGCCATTCGCGGGCGATGCGCTCGGTCTCGCCGTCGGCGTTGCCCATGATGAGATCAAGCGACGCGGGGGAAAACCAGAAGTCGACTTCTTCTCGGAGCGCGCCGAGGTCAAGGCGGCGCGTTTTGTCGTCGCTGGTCAGATGGATGTAATCCCAGACCCAGTCGAGATCGACCGTGGTGTCGATGCAGTCGTCCTGGAGCAGCGGCACCGCGACGCCGGGAATCGCGGCCGCTTCCATGTAGGGAAACGCACGTTCCAAAACGCTCAGGCAGCTCACGCCGACGATGGCTTCAATCTTCCCGGTCTGAATGAGCGACATGACGATGGCGGAACCTTCGGCCACGAGCACGGCGTAACCCAGTTTCTCCGCCTCGGCCTGCAAGTCCTGGATGGAACAGAGGCCGCATTGTTTGCACAGCAGACCGAATTCATCGAAGGGCGCAGGGCATTTGCTCTCGACGCGCAGACATTTCGGTAGCAGGAGCAGACGGCGCTCGAACGGAATGGCGGCCACGCTCTCGCGCCACATTTCGTTGTTCAGGAGCACGCCGATGTAGTCGCGGTAGATGGCGTCGCACTTGAGCATCTCGACGAGTCGGTCGGCATGAATCTTGAGTTCGTCGGACGGCATCGGCGGGATGGGATTAAACTCGGCGACGTAGCGGCGGACGGTGTTGAGAATGTGCGTCCGCTCCATGACGGTCTGCGGGATGTTTTTCTTGGGCGGGCGCACGCGCTGCTGAACGGCGTGCTTGGGGATGCTGACGCTCCCGGGAGTGAAACTGCCGACGGCGTTCAAGGTGATGGGCTGCATACTCATGTTCAGATGGCGCGACTGGTCATTTATTCACGAGTTCACGGCTCGCGCCCGAAGTATTCGCAGCGGCGGGAAGCGGGTCGAGCTTTGATTTCAATTCCCGCGCCTTGGCCTCGGCGTCGTGAGCGACGTTTTTGTAAGCGTTGAAGTCGTAGAACCAATACTTCTTCGAGAGCCGATACATCCAGTGCTTCTCGGGAATTTCCTCGCCGGGGAGCCATTGGCTGAAACGCGGCGTCATCGCTTCCAGTTCGGCCATCGCGGTGCCGCGCACGGTCGTGTCGCGCGCGCCGTGCTTCACGACGAGTTGCTTCACGAGATCGGGACGCTCGAGCACCACGCAGCCGCGCGTGTGGTGCGCGCTGAGTTCGCGAAAGTCTTTCAAGAACGTGCTGTCGCGCATCGTCGCGTAGATGCCGCGCGGGTCGCGGATGTTCTCGGTCGCGAATTGGATGATCGGGCATGGCTCGATGTCGCCCTTGGGGCCGATGTGATGACTCACGCCCGTGGACATTGGGCAGAGCGCCTTGCCCTCGCCGTCGTAGTAGGCGTCAATCATCGCGATGGGCATCTTGGCGCGCATCTCGACGATGAACTTCCGCACGCGCACGAGTTGGTCAGGGCGCAACGCGAGATCGAAGTTCGGCTTCGGACCGACCGGGCGGTAGGTGTGATACCAGACGTAGTGAACGCCCCGGTCAACAAGCTCCTGCAACCACGATTCGGTGAGCAGCTCGTCAATGTTCGTCTGGCAGACGCTGGTGGCGACGCCGGTGAGCAGTCCCTCGCGCAGGCAGTTGTCGAGTCCGCGCAACGTGCGGGTGAAGACTTCCTTCTTGCCGCGCCGCGTATCGCTGGTGATCTCGCGGCCCTCGATGCTGATGAGCGGCGTGGCGTTGCCGATCTCGCGCAGGCGCCTGGCAATTTTCTCCGTGACGAGCTGGCCGTTGGTGAAGACTTGAAAATAACAACCTGGATGCGCCGCGAGCAGGTCGAGCAACTGCGGGTGCATGAACGGCTCGCCGCCGAGGATGCCGAAGAAGGCGTTCCCGTGCCGCTTGGCGTCGGTGATGGTGCGGTTGAGCGTGTCGAGGTCAATGGCGTCCTTCTCCTCCACATCCACCCAGCAGCCCTGGCAGCGGAGGTTGCAGGAGTTGAGGATCGAGACGTAGAGGAACGGCGGGAAATACTCGCCGCGCTTGATGCGTCGCTTGAACTTCTCGACCGAGAGCATGCCCTTCACGCCGAAGTTCCAGCAGAACTTCGCGATGCACCGCAGGTTCGCGGAGCGCAGGGTGCGGTAGATGAGTTGAGGCAGCATGTGATCAGGCGCTTTCGTCTAGTTTTTTAAGGGACGTTCCATCTTTCGTCTTCCAAGCTGTCAGTCCATTGGCACTACCGCCGTGAATCACTACAGCTGCTGCTGACGGACTCGTGAACTCGCAATCTTTTGTGAAGACGAGCATCCCATTTTTTTCGACCAGCGTCTTGCCGGTAATAAACTGTTTTCGTTGGGCAGTGACTCCCGGGTAGCTCTCTGCGGATGGCCGCTCCTCCAAGACGGCAGTAGAGCCCTCGAAGACAACAAAGCCATTCGCAGTTCGCTGGCCGCGAGCTTCAGCGCCTTTGACGCGGCAGAATAGCACGCCTCCTGGTTGAGATTTAGTAGCGGGTTGGAAAACTGGAGCGAGAATGTCTGAGCCGAGAACCGGCAGCAACTGACGGATGCGTGAGAAAAACACCTCCATGTCCTCCCGGTCCGATTCGGGAAGCTTGGATCCGCCGGCCTGATTCTGTTCGAGGGTGAATCTTGCAATCTGTGCCGCCTCTGCAAGGAGCCGACTCTCAAGGTAGCGAACATGCGCTTTTGTGAGATTCTCGTCTTTGCTGACAAAGACGATGGCTGCAACCCAAAATTCCTTTGTCTTGTGTTGCTTGAGGCGTTCGCGAATGACCTCAGCCTCCCCGATGTAAGCCCGGGGCACATTGGTGATCGGATCGCTACCCGTAAGGATATAAATTCCGGCTTTGTCTAGTTCCTCGCGTGCGAGCAGTTCGTCGAGTTCGGTGCGAGGCGCCGCGATGGCCTTACCAGTCCAGTTGGAGATTTCGGCCGTGCGAAGGCTTTTGGCATCACCACGAGGCAAGAACAGTTTGATAGTCGCGGATGTCATAATTGTTCCGACGGCTGGAGATTTTTAGCTCGTTTGCTTTTGCATTGCGAGCGCCGCCTGCCCCTTCGCCTTCGCCTCTTCCGCGCGGCGCATTATTTCATCTGGCGACGGCAGACTCATCAGCACTTCCGCCGGGATGTCGCCGGACTGGGCGAGTTTCACGAGGCATTTCTGGCGTTCCTTGAGCGCCTTGTCGGCGTCGCGTTCCTTGCTGAAACGGCTCTGCGCCTTTTCACTGCGCTCGCGGAGCATCGAATAAACATCGCCGCCGAGCAGCGCGCTGATGTCCACCTTCATCTTCTCGCGGTTCAAATCGGAGTCGCTCACCACGTCGCCGTTGATCGGGCCGGCCTTGTATTTCGGAAACATGATCGCGGCTTCGGGACAGACGCGCGAGCAGGCGGGGCAGTTGGTCTTGCAGTTGTCGTTGTTCTGCACCTGAATTTTTTGGCCGGCATCGACGCCATAGACGCCGAACAGGCAGAAGCTCAGGCATTGCATGCAGTTCGTGCAACGGTCGTAGTCGATCACCGGGAACCACGGCTTCCAGTCGCCCTGCTTCACGGCGCTGGTCAACGCGCGGGCGGACTCGACGCTCTCGGCAATGCGCGCGGCGTCGAAGCCGGTGATGTCCTGAAAGCGGATGGAAACTTCGCCGGCGGCGTCCTCGGCCTGCGGTGGTTTCCCACCGGTGAACTGGCCGAGCACGAGGAGCGAACTGCGGTCGGCGCGCGCGGGTGCCCCAGCGGCGGCGGCGCGGGTGACGGCGAAACCTTTTTCCAACAGCGCGGTCATCGCGGCAAAGCGGCCGGGGGCTTCCAACGGCTGCGAGCCGTCGCCTTCGTAGAGGACGATGCGGAGAGTGGTTTGATCTTGGAGAGACATGGGGGAAATGGTGCGTGGTGCGTGATCAGGTGGCGGCGGCGGTTTCGGGTTGAACGGAGGGAGCGTCGTCGGGGGGGGCTTTTCCTTTGGGCAAATTGGGTTTGAGTTCCTCGCTGAACAATGCGGCTGAAACTTCCTCGGCGGTTTGCACGCGCATGTTGAGCACTTCGGCGCCATCGGCGGGGAGCGGCGCCTGGGCAGCGGCGAAGAGCCATTTCACGGCGCGCGGGAAGCAGGCGGCGATTTTCACCGTGCCGCCTTCGGCCAGCCGTTGCAGCGCGGGATCGCGGCGCGCGGACATTTCGCAGAGGTCGGCCACGGCCTCGAAGGCCACGCCGGATTCGCAAAGTTTTTTCAACACCGCCTCCTTCACCTCTTTGGGCACGACTTGGGCGTAGTTGCAGTGGCAATATAAAATGCGCGGCGGCGTGGTCATGTCGGGACCGAAATTACAGGGGTTGACCGGCACTGGCAACCGATGGTTTTCGCGGACGTGAAATCTCGTGCTCGCTGGTGAATGCACTTGCCAAAGGCCGGAGGCATTTCTACTTTTCCTGAAGTGCAATTGGAACAGTACATGCCAGTCTTAATTTTGGCGGTCGTGGCCATCGGGTTCACGGCAGCGATGCTCGTCGCATCCGTGGTGCTGGGGCGCTGGGCCAATAAAAAAATCAAGGCGCGCACCACCAAGGTCAAGGACATCGCCTACGAATGCGGCATGTTGCCGGTCGGCGAAGGGAACTCCCGGCTCTCCGTGAAATTTTATCTGGTGGCGATGCTTTTCATCCTGTTCGACATCGAGGTGGTGTTCCTCTACCCGTGGGCGGTGGTTTACAAGGAACAGCTCGCGAAAAACTCCGGCCTGATCTTCGGCTCGATGCTCACCTTCCTCGGCGTGCTCTTCGTCGGCTACATTTACGCGCTGAAGAAAAAAGCGTTTGACTGGAAAAGCTGAGCTGGAGTTCAAGCTTTAGCTTGTTCCCATGACGCACCAACTCCCTGAACAGAGACTCACACGCTGAAGCGTGAACTCCAAGATGAACTCCCCCATCAAATTCGGCACCAGCGGCTGGCGCGGCCTGATCGCGCGCGACTTCACCTTCGACAACGTCCGGCTCGCGACGCAGGGCATCGCGGACCACCTGAAATCGGAAATCGGAAATCGGAAATCGGAAATTTACGGACGCAGGCCCGTCGTCATCATCGGCCATGACACGCGCTTTCTCGGGCGCGAATTTTCCCTGGCCGTGGCCGAGGTGCTCGCGGCCAGCGGCTTCAGCCCCCTGCTCTGCCAGCGCGACGCGCCCACGCCGGTCATCGCCCACACCATCCGGGTGCGGAAGGCCGTGGGCGGCTTCAACCTGACGGCCAGCCATAATCCCGCCGAGTACCAAGGGCTAAAATTTTCCACAAGCAACGGCGCGGCGGCCCCGCCGGAAGCGACTAAACAAATCGAAGCGAACATCGCGAAGCTCATCGCGGGGAACTGGAGTTTCAAGGCCGCCGTCGTCGGGACTTTCCAGTGCCAGACGATTGATCCGCAGCCGGACTATTTCAAACAGCTCCGGAAGCTGGTCGATTTCGCGGCCATTAAAAAGGCGAAGATGAAGCTCGCCGTCGAGCTGATGTATGGGACCGGGCGCGGCTATCTCGACACGCTGCTCGAAGAGGCCGGCGCGAAGGTCACGCTGTTTCACAATGAACTGAACCCGCTCTTCGGCGGCCATCACCCGGAACCGAATGCCGAGGGCATGGCCGAAGTCAGCAAGTTCGTCCGCAGCAGCCGAGCGGAGATGGGCCTCGGCCTCGACGGCGACGCGGATCGCTTCGGCATCGTCGATAAGGATGGAACCTGGCTCACGCCGAACCAGATTCTCGCGCTCGCATTGTATCATTTGAAAAAGAACCGTGGCTGGACCGGCGCGGTCGTGCGCACGGTGCCGACGAGCCATCAGGTCGATGCGGTCGCGGAACTGCTCGGGGTGAAACTTTACGAGACACCCGTCGGTTTCAAATACATCGGCGCGCTGATGGAGAGCGAGTCGATCATCGTCGGCGGCGAGGAGTCCGGCGGCCTGAGCGTGAAGGGCCATGTGCCGGAGAAGGACGGCGTGCTCGCCTGCCTGCTGATGGCGGAACTGGTCGCGACAGAAAAGAAACCACTCGGCCAGATTCTCAAGGCGCTCGAAAAACAAACCGGCGAATTCCACAGCGACCGGCTCAACGTCCGTCTCACGCCGGAGGCGAAAGAAGCCCTGCTCAAAAAACTCGCCGCCGGTCTGGACCGGATCGGTTCGTTCAGGGTGGAAAAGTTCATCACGACCGACGGCTACAAATTTCTCCTGCCCAACCGCGAGTGGGTTGCCTTCCGCGCCAGCGGCACGGAACCGCTCGTCCGCTGCTACCTCGAGGCGAAGACGGCGGCGCAGTTGAAGAAGCTGCGGACTGTGTGTACCACGCTGTTGCGCGGCTGATCACTCCACGACCACGGCGCGGTAGAAGCGCTGCTGGGCGGCGGTGAGGTCGTTGGTGATCGAGAGGCTTTCGCCCCCGGCCGTGATGTTCCCGCCGAGCGGGGTCCACGAGCCGGCACTGAGGTCGTCCTTGAATTCCAAGCGGTAGGTGCGCCCTGGATAGGTCTGCAAGGTCAGCACCAGATCATCACCGAAACGGTTCACGGCGGTCACGCCGGGCGCGGCGACGACCGTGATGCTGAACGTGCGGGTGGCAAAGAGGGCGGGCAGGCCGTTGTCCGTCACGCGGATGGTGACGGCGTTGGTGCCGGGCGTCTGCGCGGCGGTCGGGGTCCAGAAATACAGTCCAGTGGCCGGCTCGATCCCCGCCCCGGCCGGCGCTACGTCGAGCGAGAACGTCAATGTCTGCGCCGGCAGATCGCTGTCGGTGGCGGCGGCGTTGAAGAAGATCGTCTGGCCGGCGTGGACGAATTTGTTGCTGATCACGGCGAGTGCGGGCGGCGCGTTGGGGAACGGACTGAGGTTGGCGGCGCGCGGCGTGGTGTTGGTCATGGCATAAACCGGGCCGGTGCCGTCGGGGAAACGGCCCTGGCTGACATCGGCGGTCTGCGCGCCGAAAGTCACGGCGTCGATCTGCGTGCCATCGGCGGCGAACAGTCCGATGGCCTCGCCGGAGGCGCTCAACTTGAAGTTGACGTGGAGGTCAACCCGGCTGGGACTGTTCTGGGTGGTTTCATTGTCGGCCCAGACCAGCAGGTGGCCGCCGGGCGGAATGGTGTAGCCGGCGGGAATGAGGGACTGGAATTTGTTGGTGAACGTGTCGGTCAGGTAAAAGCCGGAGAGGTTCACGGTGTTGGTGCCGGGATTGTAGATTTCAAACCAGTCTTCGTAATCACCGTCCGCCGGATCGGCCAGCGTCGTGAGGTTGTCGGCCATCCATTCGTTGATGAAGACGACCAGCGGCGGGGAGACACTGTTGTTGGTCGCACCCGGTGTGACCACGTAAAATTCCTGGCGGTTGGTGGACTGGCCGTCGGGATAGTCGCCATAGGAACGGCCCGAGCCGATGCCGCCGTAGTTGAGATAATCGACGACCTGCATCTGGCCATTGACGAGCCGCGAGAGGGCGACGGAGCCGGTGGTGTTGGTGAGCCGGAAGCTGGTGTGCAGCTCGGCGGGGGTGGACTGCCCGGTCTGGGCGTCGGCGAAAATGATTTTGAACTCGCCGGGATTGATTTCTGTTCCGTTCGGGAAGGCCCATTGGTTCAGGGTGGCATAGTTGTTCGCGAGAAAATGATTGTTCAAGATGATGACGTTCGTCCCCGAGTTGTGGAGCTCGATCCAGGGATCACGCAGGCCGGCGTTGTCAAAGATGCCGGTGATGTTGTCGGGCTGGACCTCGTTTATCCAGAGCGGGGGAAACGCCGGCAGGGTGGCGGCCATGGAGTTGGTCGCGCCCGGAGTGCGGAAGGCCATCGAGGGGACGTTCGTAGCCAAGGTGATGACCGGGTTCACGACGGCGGCAGGTGTGGCGGAACTGCCGATGGTGCTGCTCTGGAAGCGGGCGAAGAGGTTGGTGCAGTTAAAGGTGGGGCGGTACCAGAAGCTGAAGGTGCAGGCCTGGCCGTTGGTGGGGCCGGGGATGTCTTTGTAGAGGATGCGGGCGAGGGCGAAACTGGAGTTGTTGGTGCTGACGATGCGCAGGCTGTTGCTGCCGGAATGAGCGTTGGTCACGGCGATGACGCTGTTCGCGTGATAGGTGCCGACGCTGGTGAAAAAGTTCGTCAAGGAAGGCGAGCCCGACAACGGGTATTCGAAGCTGCCATTGACAATGTAGTTGGTGCCCGTTTCGGCAAAGGAGCCGTTGGCCAGAAAGAGGTCGTCGAGGTAAACGTCGCCAATCTCGCCCAGGTACAAGAGCAGTCGCGAAGTGGTGCCCATCACGCCGGTGAGGCTGACGAAGCGGGGATTGCTGTTGGTCGAGGCCGGAAAGAATCCACCGGCGATGTAGTTGCCGCTCCAGTTGCCGGGCCGGGAATGATCCTGCTTCGGATCGATCAGTTGAATGGAGGAGCCGGTGCCGTTGGCTCCGACCGGCCACGGGGCGACGGTTTCGTAGCGAACCCGGTCGATGACCACGTCCTGGGCCGGGGTCGCGCCCGGCTTGATGAGCGAAAGGGTCTCCCCGTTCGACTGCAAACTGCCGCTGAACTCATCAAAGACGGAGATGCCGGCGCCATACGCGGCGGTAAAGGTGGCGCGATTTTTGGCCAGCACGATGAAGCCGCGCGGCGCGATGAAGCTGCCGTTGGGAAAGGTGTAGTTCGCCCCGCTCAATTGCCAGAAGGAGAGATCAAAGTAGGAGTTGGTCGAGGTGTTGTAGATTTCGACATACTCACCACCGGCCACCGCGGGATTGAACATGATTTCGTTAATGACGATGAAATCCTTCGGCAGCGCGGGCGGGAGCGTGACATTGACCTTGAAGGTGTTGGTCGCCGTGGCAAGCAGGACACCGTGCGGATTGTAACCCTGGACGTTGATCGAGTTCGTCCCCCCGGGCAGGACCACGTTCGCCGTCCAGGTGGTGAGCGCGGTCCAGGTGACCAGTGCTTCGATGCCGTTGATCCTGATGGTGCGAACGCCCACGGGAGCCGAACCGCTCAGGGTGACGAGATTCTTGTTGGTGCTGAAACTGCCCCCGCTGATAGAGAAAGGGGCGGCGACATTGGAGATGAGCGTCAGGATGTAATCACGCCGCTGGGCGATGTAATCCTTCGTCCCGGCCGGGCCTTCGGCATTGAGGCCGCTGGCCACGAAGCCGGCGTGGCGTGCATCCAGCAGCGGCGTGGATTTCGCGGCGAGCAGCGGGCCGTTGACCGCGTCAATCATCGCCTGGTAGTAGAGGCGGCGGAACGGCGGGTGATCCATGTCCGGCGCATAACTGCGGCCTCCGGGGCTGAACATTTCGCTGGTCGCCCCGCCCGAGGCAAATGCGAAGTCGATGTCCCAGATGTACAATTTCCACGGGCCGTTGACCGGCTTGTAGGAATACATGTTCTGCCCGCCACCGTAGGCGTAGCTGTCGTTGTTGCCGACGATGTGCTCGACGACAAAGGTGCGGAACCATTGATCCACGTCCACCGACGACTCGACGATGGACGTGTAGGCGGCGCCGCTGAGCGAGTTGTTCACACTGTCCACCAGACCATAGAGACTCGTGTAGTTGGTGCTGGAACCATTGAAGCCGCGCTTGGCCCAGTTCCACCGGTAGCGGGCCAGTTTCTTGGTGCCGCCGGTGGTCGTGTAATTGCCGAGGTTGCAGCCCACTCCGCTGAAGCCGGACATCGCATCGTCAAATTCAAACCAGATCTGGATCTTGTAGGTTTCACCATCCGGATCGTCCGGATACCATTCTTTGGCCATGTCGGAGCCGGGTTGTTGCACGTCCTCCATGGCCGCGCCACGCCGGACTCCGTTGGCAATCACGTTCACGGTGCGGCGATAGCAAAGCGGCAGCCCGAGCTGATTGGCTATCCAGTAGGCGGTTTGCTCGCGGGCCAGCGTGCCGTCGCCACCGCCATTGCCCGGCCGCGAGAGCGTCACCTCCGTCTCGTCGAGCAGCGCGTCGTCCTTGGGAAAACTCAGCACGTAATCGCACTCGTTCCCAACCGGAGAATTGTACCCCTGATGGTAGGGGCTGCCGCTGTAAACGCCGCCGGAGTTGTAGATGACGCGGTTGGACCCGTAGATGAAGGTGATGTCGAGCGGGTCGTTGCTCAATTGCTCGCGGGCGCTCCATTTATTGATCGTGGCCTGCGTCATCCAGAAACGGTAGGTGCCGAAATTGTTTCCCGGCAGCGCGGGATCGCCGAAACGCACCAGACATTCCCGCTGCGGCGCGGCGTTCGGAAACCGCGTCAGGGCGCGCGGGGAAAAGTTGTCCTGAGCCTCAATGAAAAAGGCGGCGATGGTGTTGGCCGCTTGGCCGGGAATCACGGCGGAATAGAAGCCCGCGCCGTTGTAGTTCATCGCCACGATGGTGTAGTTCGTCGCCGGGTCAATCCGGTATTTCAAAACGAGCGCGGACAGGCCGTCGTGGTCCTGCACCCGGGCCGTGACCGTGACGTTCTGGCCGACGGCGGGCAAGGGGGGGTGATGCCGGACATCGGTGATGGCCGCGCCGGCGTTGACGCGCGCGACACTGTTCGACGCGCCGGGGGTGCCGAGATTTTTCGCGGTCAGCACGGCGCCGGGGGCCTCCAGCCAGCTTCCCTTGAGCCGGAACAAAATTTCCGGGGAGCCTTTCAGCCAGCGCACCTTGGCGCGGATGGTGACGACCTCGTTGCCGTTCAATGCGCTGGTGAGCGCGGTGCGAATGCGGTTGCCGGTGTTGCCAGAACGGCTGGCCCGGACATGCAGGCAGCCGCTGTTGCCCGTGCCGCCGGTGGCGTCGGCGCTGGTCTGGACCATGACGCCCTGGGGAACCCAGCCGGTCAGGCCGGCGTTGAAGTTCGGGTTCGAGATCAGGTTCACGCCCGGCGCGCTGATCCGGAAGACTTCCACGTCATCGACCAGCCATTCGCCCGCGCCGATGGCGATGATGTGGAGCGCGTCCGCCACCCCCTGCCCGTGGTCAATCGTCCCGGTGTGCTCGACCGTGACCCAGCCGTTCTTGGCCGTCTCGTCACTGGCCGCCCAGTTGGGCGCGAGCCGGTGGTCGTTGCGCGGGTCGATCAATTCCAGGCTGCTGCCCCCGTCGTCGGCATACGGCCCCCAGCGACCGCCGCTGGCGTAGGAGACCTCATCCACGACGATCTGAATTTTGTTCGTCACCAAACCGCCGGACTGGTTGGTCGAAACGGCATCGTCAGGCATGGTCAACGTCACGCGCTCGCTGCCGCCGAGTTTACCGCCATAGTCACCAAAGGTATTGGCGGCATTCAGTCCCGGATAATTCGACATGAGCCGTGCGGCGGAGTTGGCGACAACCACGTAGCCGTTGGCGGCGATAACCGCGTTGCTCGGAAAAGTGTAGGAGATGCCGCCGCGCATGATCCACTTGGACAAATTCACCGCGTTGCTGCCGCGATTGAACAGCTCGACGAACTCATCCGCACTGTCGCCGCTGACGGGGCTGTGCATAATTTCGTTGAGGACGATGTCACGCAGCAGTCGCCGGGTGTTGTTCGAACCGGGGGTCTTGGACTGCAGCTCGTAGATGCCGGGGGCGCCGTCGGGATAGCGCCCGGAGGAAACGCCGTTGGCCTGCCCCTCGAACCGCACCGCGTCGATGATCCGCGTCCCGTTGGTGTTCTTGAAAAAGATCGTCTCCCCGGCCGAACTGAGCGAGAAGCCGAGCTGGTTTTGATCATAGACCACGAAGCCGCGCGCCGGAATGATCGTGCCGGGCGGGAGGGTAAATTTGTTGGTGTTCGCGTCGTCCGTCAGCACGCAGCCCGCGAGGTTCACCGCCTGCGTGCTGTAGTTGTAGAGCTCGATGTGATCGAGCTGGGGATCGTCAGTGTGTGCGAGAAATTCATTGATGACCACGGTGCGGTACGGATTGGCGCTGGCCGTTTCGTTGGTGCGGGGCGAGCCGCCGGCGAGGGCGCTCGCGGCCCAGGCCCTGGCATCCCCCTCGCCGAAGGAAGGCCGCGCCAGCACCAGGGAATGGCCCGCGCCATCCGCCGAGACCGGCCACGGCGTCGTGCTGCCGTAGGTGATCTCCCAGAGAACGGCGTCCTGACGATTGCGGATGCGGAGAGTGCCGGAGCCGTTCGGAAGCGCGCCGACGTAGGGCAGCGCGCCGCTGAGGCCATGGACGGCCTGGATGTCCGCCGGCACGGCCGCGAGGAGAAGGTAGCCGTGCGCCGGCAAAAGGGTGTTGGTCGCAAAGGTGTAATCGATCGAGCCGGAAATGCGGAAGCCGCTGATGTCTTCGAACCATTCCTGCGAGTTGTATATCTCGATGAATTCCAGATTGCGCCCGTCTGGCCGGTCCGACGGATGGTACATGATTTCCGAAATGACCAGCGGCCCGCGCCGGCTCGAGGCGCCGATGGGTTCGATGGGGCCGGTGAGGATGCCCATGTCCAGCGGCGTGAAATCGAGGGTGAAGTTGATCTGCGAGTTCGGCAGGATGGTATTGGGCACCACGGCGCGGTCGCGGACATTGTTCACGGTGAGCACATAGGTCGTGAGAAACTGAAGAGGCGATGTGCTAAGAACCACTGAAAGTCCGTCATCCCCGAGTGTGACCGCGCTGACGGTCACGCCGTTGTTGACGGAATAATTTGCGGCCACGCTGGCGGTGGCGCTGTCGACGGGTTCGGAAAAATAAATGGTGATCGACTGGTCGTCGCCTAGATTCGCCACGGGCGAAATGTTCGTGGCAGGAGTAATAGTCGGGGTGAGGATGGCTGCGGGAACGGAGGAACTGCCGATGGTGCTGCTTTGGAAGCGGGCGAAGAGATTGGTGCAGTTGAATGTGGGGCGGTACCAGAAGCTCAGGGTGCAGAGCTGGCCATTGGTGACGCCGGGGATGTCCTTGTAGAGGATCCTGTTCAACGCAAAGCTGGAGTTGTTGGTGCTGACGATGCGCAGGCTGTTGGCGCCGGAGTGGGCGTTGGTCTGGCTGATGACACTGTTGGTGTGGTAGAGACCGACGGTGGTGAAGAAATTGGTGATGGCGGGCGCGCCCAGAAGCGGGGTTTCGAAGTCGCCGTTGACGATGAGATTGGTACCAGCCTCGGCGAGGCTGCCGTTGGCGAGAAAGAGATCGTCGATGTAAACCTCGCCGATTTCACCGAGATAAAGTAGGAGGCGGGAGGGGTTGCCGACTTTGCCTGTGAGGGAGACGAAACGCATTTCGCTGTTGGTCCTGGCAGGAATGAATCCGCCTGGCACCGAAGAAATCACAGGCCGAATCTTGTCGGGCACAACCGTCAGAATTGCTTCAATGCTATTCGTGTTCCCGTAAACGTTGGTCACAAAACATTGAAAGCGATTCGTATTGTCGACGAGTGCCACCGACGAGATGGAGTAGTCTTGACTGATCGCGCCGGGAATATTCGTTCCGTTGCGGTGCCATTGATAGGCCGCACCGATCGACCACGCCAACTGGATGCTAAAAGTGGCAGTGCCCCCCTCGAAGACTAAGACATTTGTCGGTTGAACGGTGATGATCGGCGCGCTGTTGATTTGTGCTTCCACCCGCGAGACGCCGGTCGCGCAGGCGATCAGAGCCGAGACCAACAACCATCGCCGGAGGAAATGAAGAATCATGGATAGACGGAGCCTAGCACAATCCAGCCTTCAGAAAAAGCATCATTGAAAATATTGGAGGGAAATTTTCCCCCGACGAGTTTTGACAGTGGCGACCCTACCGGGAATCGAACCCGGGCTACCTCCGTGAAAGGGAGGTGTCCTAACCGCTAGACCATAGGGTCGTCAAAGAGGCACGGAATATAGGGGGCGAAATCGGCTTGTCACGCGGAAAAAATTTTTGGCACCGAAACGAAATTCCACCAGCACGGTTTCAGACGTCAAGACAGGTGCGGACGATCTAGGCGAGAACCTGCGGCAGATAGGGCTTCTGTAAAAAATTAACACCTTCCTTGAAATCAATGTCCCGGCTCAGAACTTCCACCGAGTAGCCGCTGGTGTAGAGAATTTTCATGCCCGGATCTCGGCCAGGATGCGCGCGGCCAGCTCGCCGCCCGAGACGCCTTCCGGCATCATCATGTCGGTCAGCACGAGGTCGATCCGGCCCTTGTGCTCGCTCCAGACGGCCAGGGCCTGCACGCCGGAAGCCGCTTCGAGAATTTTGTGGCCGTAGCGTTGCAGCACCTCGATGACCAGCTCGCGCAGGGCCATCTCGTCCTCGACCAGCAGGATCGTCTCCGTGCCCCCGCGCACGTCGTGGGGGCCGAGCTCGCCAGGCGCGGGCTGCACCGACTTGGAACTGACCGGCAAAAAAATTCTGAAGGTCTTCCCCTGCCCACCTCGCTGGAAACTTCCAGCCAGCCGGTGTGCTGTTTGACAATGCCATAAACCGTCGCCAGCCCGAGGCCGATGCCCTTGCCCATTTCCTTGGTGGTGAATCATGCCGGGGTCCGCGTAAATGACCGGCAGCTTCGACGCCAGCGCCAGCCGCAGGTTGACGGTCTCGCCCACGAGCACCCGGAGCATCTTGGCGACACTGCTGATGGACTCGTTCAAATCCAGGAGCCGGGGCTGCACGAGCTGCTTGCGGCTGAACATAAGCAGCTGCCGGGTGAGATTCGCCGCCCGGTCGGCCGCAAGGGTTATTTGCTTCAACGACTCGTCGGCCGGCCCGCTCAGCCCGGCCGTTTCCTGCATCAAACCCGAATGGCCCTGGATGATGGCGAGGATGTTGTTGAAATCATGAGCCACTCCAGCGGCGAGCTGTCCGACGGATTCCATCTTTTGCGCCTGGAGCAGTTGCGTTTCGAGGTTCAGCCGGTTGGTGATGTCGCTGGCGTAGCAATGCACCACCTGACCGGCGAGAATCGGATAAAACGCCCAGGCGATCGTCCGCCCGGCAATGGCGGTCTCCTGGCGCAGATGGGCCTGTCCGCTGCCCAGGCACATCTTGACGATGCTCGCGGCGTTCAGCGGCAGCAACTTGGCTCGGATGCTTCTTCTCCAGCGCGTAGGCCAACTCCCGCGCGGCGTTGTTGAAATACGTCAGCGTCCCGTCGGCCGCAAAGGCCAGCACCGGATTCGGATTCAGTCGCAGAAATTCGGCCAGGGCGGCCGGAAAATCTTCCCGCCTGCCAATCCGCCGCGAGGCAAACGCCATCCCGGCCTGGCGCAGCCCGCGCTCGACCATGTCCACGCCGCCCAGGTCGTCGTCCAAAATCAAAATGCGCGGTTCGGCATTCATGAGGCCGGGCGCAGGCAGAGGAAAAAAATTAACGAACCAGAGAATTGAAATCACGCACCCCTTTCTGGTTGGCGAGGGCCCGCTTCATCAATGCAATAAACGGGCGCCGCTCATTTTCACCGCCATGGAACACGAATCCACCCGGCGCGGCGTTCATAAAAGAACCGGCCCGTTCACACGCACGAACGGGCCGACCCAAAAGTCCAAGACACACAGAAAGGCTAGACACCCCAACGATGGTGCAAAAAATTCCGTGTCAAGGCCTGTTACCATGTTCCGGAAAAATGGTGGGTTGGGAGGGACTCGAACCCTCGACCAATGCCTTAAAAGGGCACTGCTCTACCAACTGAGCTACCAACCCGTCTCCAAGGGGCGGGAAAACTAGCCGACGCCCCTGGTGATCGCAAGAACTTTTCCCATTCATCACGCTCACTCTGCAAATGGGAGGCGAGACGGTTCCGAAAACTCAATTCCCTAGGTTCAACTTCTCAAAAATTGGCTCCAGAGCCCCCTTCCACTTCGCGTAGCCGGCGGCGTTCGGATGCAGCAGATCGGGAAACTCCTCCTGCTTCGCGTCACCCTGCTCGTTGGCGAAGACCGACCAAGTGTCGCAACGGACGAACTGGGTGTCGCCTTTCACCAACTCGCCTACCAGCACGTTGATCTGCTGGATTTTCCCCGCCGGCCGCCGTTTCGTCGCGGAACTCGGCATGACCTTGCAGACGATGACCGGCAGCTTCGGGTTGTGCGCCTTGAGCCGGGCGAGAATGATTTTCACATTGCCGGCGATGACCGCCGACTCGGCCTGATCCTCCAGATCGTTCGTGCCGATGAGCAGCACTACCGCCTTCGGATTCAGATCGAGGACATCTTCCTTGAGCCGGAAGAGCACGCCGCGCGTGAGGTCGCCGCTGATGCCGCGGTTGGCGGTTTTCAGCCCCGGAAAATCCTTCGCCAGACTGCCCCACCCCTGCGTAATCGAGTCGCCGAGGAACACCACCGCGCCCTGGTCCTTCTCGCGGCTGTTCCACCACGCCAGCCGGCGCTCGCGCCAGAGATTACGAAACCAGTCCTGTTTGCGAATCGGGCCTTCACCGGGGAACGCCTCGTCGGCGGGAAACTTGGCGACAGCCGGCAGTTCTGGCGGTTTCGTTTTGAGTTCGTACTTGTCCGGCTGGCCGGCGCGCTGCGCGAACATCCACGGGAGCAGTTCCGGCTCGGCGTAGGCCCGGCCCCACGAGTTGTGGCCCAGTCCCCAGTACTCGAAATAATGCGGCGCACCGCCGGCCTCGCGCATCGCCTGGATCATGTTCCGCGTGCGCTTCACTTTCACCGCAGTGTCGTCGTCCGAGTGAAAAGCCCAGACCGGTGACTTGGCGACAGCAGCGTTGACGGTCTTCTCATCACCGCCGCCGCAGATCGGCACGGCCGCCGCGAACCGTCCGGGAAACCGCGTGATGCAATCCCACGTCGCGTAGCCGCCCATGGAAAGCCCGGTCACGTGGAGGCGACCGTCGTCGATGCTGAATTCCTTGGGCAGCGCGGCCAAGAGTTCCAGGACCAACGCCATCGCGGCGCTGGGCGCCTTGGGCTGCACGCCGGAATCCGCACCCCACGGCATGTCCACCCATTGCTGGCCGTTCGGGCATTGCGGCGCGATGACGAAGCAGGGAAATTTTTCACGGTTCGCCGCCTGGGCATAAAGGCTGGTGCCATGGACCAGTTGCGCGGAATTGTTCACGCCGCGTTCGCCCGCGCCGTGGAAGAAGGTGACCAGCGGATATTTTTGTTTCGCGTCGTAATCCTTCGGCTGGAGCAGACGGTATGGCAGCGTCTGGCCGGCGGCGTTGGTGAAAATGCGCGCCTCGTAATCGGCCGCGAACGATAGCACGGGCGCGAGTGACCAGAGCAGCACACAGGAAAGACGGGGGAGAATGATTTTCATTTGCTGGAGAGTTCGACGGACTATTTGACCGGGACAAATTTCAGGGCGACCGGCGCGCCGACCTCGATGGTGTGGCCGGTCGGGGTGAGCTTGCCCGTCTTCTGATCAATGCGGAAAACTACGACCGTGTCGGAATTCTGGTTGGCGGCCAGGAGGAACGTGCCGCTCGGATCGATGGCGAAGTTGCGCGGCGTCTTGCCCTGGGTCTTTTTATGCTCGACGAACGTGAGCCGGCCGGTGGCCTGGTCGATCGCGAAGACCACGATGCTGTCGTGGCCGCGGTTCGAGCCATAAACAAATTTGCCGGACGGATGGACTTCAATTTCTGCCGTGCTGTTGCCGGGGACGGGGGCCGGCAGCGTGGGATGCGTTTCAATCTCCTTCAGCGCGCCGGTGGCGGAGTCGCAGGTAAACGCGGTGAGCGTGGAATCCGTTTCGTTGATCACATAGGTGAACCGGCCGGACGGATGCATCGACTGATGGCGCGGGCCGGCGCCGGGTTTGACCGTGCCCCACGGCGGATCATTCGGGACCAGCGTGCCCTTGGCGGAATCGAATTTGTAAATCATCACCTTGTCGAGGCCGGCGGAGCAGACGTAGGCGAAACGGTTCGCGGCATCGGTCACAATGCAGTGGGCGAGTGGCTCCCGCGGACGTCCGGGCTTTCCGCTGTCATCCGTCTGCTGGATGAAAGTGACCGGCTCGGCCAGCGAACCGTCGGCCTTGATCGGCACGGATTCGATGCTCCCGCCGCCGTAGTTGGCGAGC
>CANMZY010000004.1:0-25252 GCA_947502425.1 Verrucomicrobiales bacterium | reverse complement strand
ACTCGCCCTCACCCCGGCCCCCGGGGAGAGGGGGAAACTTCTTTCGCTGCTCGAACAACCGCAAGCGTCCTGACCAGCACGGCGTGGGCTGCGTCGCTCCCTCTCCTGGGGGAGAGGGCCGGGGTGAGGGCGGTTGTTCCTCTGCATCTGCATTTCATGCGTTTTCATTTCAGGTCGCTTTCGTTGCAGACAATCCTCCTGCACGTCCAGCAGCTTCGTCTCGATCCGGTCCCCCAGCACGAACTTCTGATCGCGTGGAAACTTGTTCAGTTGCGGAACCAGATAGACCAACAGGTCTTGCAACTTCGTCAAAATATTGTCGCTTTCAGCCATTTTATCTAAAAAATTTCCGCCGCTGCGCGAGGCTTTCAAAAGGGTGAAAGAGTAAAAGAGCAAAAACTAAAGCCCCCTCACACACCGAAACCCGAGAGCGCTGTCCGCGTAGTCCGGGATGCTGTTGTAGCGGAAGGCGCAACGCGCGTTGTAGGCGATGCCGGTCCAATCGCCGCCGCGCAAAACACGGTAGCTCAACGGCCCGACAGGTCCGCGTGGATCGCTCCCTCCCAAATACGGGCTGCCGGCCGGATACGCCGGCCCTGCATACCAATCCCAACACCACTCGAAGACATTCCCAGTCATATCGTAGAGACCGTAACCATTCGCCGCAAACGAACCCACCGGACTCGTGTAGGGATAGTCTCCAACCTCATACGCTGGGTTGGAGCCGTCAGGCCCCAAATCGTAGCTGTAGCCTGTGTTTCCATAATAGTTGGCCAGACTCCCGTCGATGACGTTGCCCCACGGAAACCGCTGCCCGCTAAATCCTCCTCGCGCCCCCTTCTCCCACTCCGCTTCCGTTGGCAACCGATAGCCATTGGCCGTCCATTTCGCATACACCCTCACTTCCCCGGTTTTATACACCGCCGTCAACCCCGCATCCGTGTAATACACCGGCACCTTCCCCGCCTGCTCCGACCGCGCATTGCTCCACTTCACACTGTCATACCAGTCCACCGTCTGCACCGGATGATTCACCCCCTTCCCCGCACCGACACTCACGAAACCGTAACCGTGATTCGTCGCTCAATAATACACCGACTTCCACTGACTCCAGCTCACCAGGTTCACGTCCATGTAAAACGCCGACACCGTCACGTTCGTCGGAAGGGCATCGCTCAGTCCATCCAAGGTGTCCCCCAGCGTGAACGCACCCGCCGGAATCAGCACCATGCCGGGCGGAGGCGCGGTGACCACGCTGGCAGGCAAATTCGTCAAGCCTGCCCCGTTGCCGGAAAGGGTGCCGGAAAGGGTGCCGGAAAGGGTGACACCGCTCGCGCCATTGGTCACCACCGTAGCGGGCAGTTGCGCCAAGGGCAACGTCCCACTCACCTGACTGACCGGCAGCAAACCGGTCACTTGACTCGCCGCCACGCCGCCCGTCACCCCACCCGCCGTGATGGCATACGGCGTGGCCGTGATCTTTTGCCGGGGCGTGAGGGCCGTGAACGGGCCGAGGACGGTCCGCACCTCCAGTTGCAACCACCGGTCTGCGCCGGGAAAATTCGCGCCAAAATCCAGTGGCAGCACAAACAGACCATTGGTCACGGCAACCACCAACTGCGCCGGGTTGTTGGCGGCGAGTTGCGCGCCGCTGCTCAGGGCGTTCCAGAGGGTGGGCTGGAACTCCGCAGTGCCACTGTAGGGCACGCCACCACTGTTCAAGCGGCCTTGATACGTGACCCCCGTGCCCTGGGCGTGCGCGGTGGAGAGATGAGGGTTGAAAGTTGAGAGGAAGGCCAGCGCCAGCAGAGGGCCGCTAACTTTTGCGTTTAAGAATGCGGCGCTCGGCCGAGCCGCCGCGACGAATGAGGCAATCAGTTTGTTTTTCATAGTTCCATTAACCATAAGTTCACCATGTTGACACTGGTGTTCTCAGAATTATTAATTCACGGCGGTGTCTAAATTTGGTGCAAGGTGAATCATGCACGCACGGCAGGGGGCGTTTGGCAAGGACTTTAACCACCACGGAATGGGTGGCGGACATCGAGGATGAAGATCAAACCGCCAGCAGGCGTCTGGTAAATCGTACGTGTAGGTATGATACGAGTTGCCAAGCTCGCGCCCTTGTTCAATACTCGTCTGAAGTCAGCGCACGGTTGTTCTCGGCTTTTGGTTTGTTGGTCCTAAATTGATTCCGGTCATGAAAAAACTTTCTCCCGTCCTGCTCGCGCTCGGTTGCGCCGCCCTGCTCTCCCCGCTCCACGCCGCGCCCGTCGCCGGCTGGCTCAACTGGCGCGGCCCCGACCAGAACGGCACGTCGCGCGAAACCGGCCTGCCCGCCAAGATCGACGCTAAGCAGGCGCTCTGGACGGCGAAATTTCCCGGCCAGTCCACGGCGGTCATCGCCAACGGCAAACTCTTCATCAACGGCTATCTGGGCGACGGCCCGGACTTGCAGGAATACATCGCCTGCTTCGACGCGGAGACCGGCCAGCAGCTCTGGTCGCACGCCTTCAACGATTTTCTGAGCGACACGATTTATCTGCGCTACGCCACGGCCAGCCCGGCGGTGGATGCCGAGACGGGCCATGTTTACATGCAGGGCACGCAGGGGCTGCTCTCGTGCTTCACGGCGGACGGCAAGCTGCTCTGGCAACGTTCGATGATGGAGGAGTTCGGCCGGCTCACGTTTCCGAACAGCCGCACGGCGTCGCCGGTCATCGACCAGGAACTGGTCATCACGCGCGGCATCACTTCGGCCTGGGGCGCGCACGGCGCGGCGGGCGACCGCTTTTACGCCTTCGACAAGAAGACCGGCGAACTCGTCTGGAGCAGCGCGCCGGGGGAACGTCCGCAGGACAACACCTTTTCGCATCCGGTGCTTTCGTGGCTGGAAGGCAAACGCGTGCTCTACTCGGCGGGCGGCGATTGCAGCCTGGTCTGCATCAATGCGCGCACCGGCGAACCGCTCTGGCGCACCCCGCTGGCCAAGGCCGGCGCCAAGGGCGGCATCAACGCCTCACCCCTCCTGCACGGCGGCGACAAGATCATCACCATTCACGAAAGCGAGAACATCGACTCCAGCGAAATCGGGCGCATGGCCGCGTTCAAAATTCCGTCCGGCGTCGCGCCGACCAATTCCCTTTCGCCAGTCGTTTTCCCGACGAAGCAGTTGGAACTGTGGCGCAATGAAATCGGTGCGCTGGCGAGTTCGCCCCTGCTCGTCGGCGACCGCATCTACGAGGTGAGCGGCACGGGTGATCTGGTGGCGGTGGACGCGCTGACCGGCAAGGTGCTTTGGAAAAAGAAGCTCGGCATCGAGCAGCGCCAGAGCAGCCCGTTCTACGCGGACGGGAAGCTGTATGTGGCGATGTATATTTCCGCCGGCGGCGAGGCTGGCACCACGGGGGATTTGTTCGTCATCAAGCCCGACGACAACGGCTGTGAAATCCTCAGCCAGACACAGCTCGAAGGAAAATGTTTCGGCTCGCCGATGGCCTGGAACGGCAAGGTCTATGTCCAGACCGACCGCAAGCTCTACTGTTTCGGCAAGGCCGGGAACAATCCTGGACTCGCCGCGGCGCCCGAGGAAAAGCCCTGGCCCGCGCCCGGCGTGGCGAAGCAGTTGCAGGCGATCCCCTACGAGGTCTTGCTGAAACCCGGCGCGACCGCCTCGTTCCGTGTGCGTTCGCTCGACGCGAACGGCTTCACCGTGCGGGAGAACATCGATCCGAAATCCCTTTCCTGGGTGACGTTCATCCCGCCGACCGCGCTGGTGAAGGTCACGCTGAACGGCGGGTTCAACGCGGACGGTCTGCTCTTCGCGTCCAATGCCATCGCGCCATCCGCCGGCCAGTTCCAGGCGTCGCTGGGCGAACTCAAGGGCTACATCAAGGGCCGGGTCCTGCCCGATCTGCCGCTCAAGCAGGACTTCGAGAGTTTCGCCCTGGCGAACACCACGACGAATTCCTTCGAGCCGCCGACGCCTTTCGCCTATCCGCCGCTGCCCTGGAACTCGTGCCGGTTCCGTTTTGAAGTGCGCGAGAAGGAAGTGGACGGCGTGAAGACCAAGGCGCTGGTCAAGACGGTCGATAATAAATTGTTCCAGCGCGGCCAGGTCTTCTTCGGATTTCCGGAGATGAAGAATTACACCATCGAGGCGGACGTGTTGAGCGACGGCAACAAGCGCAAGATGTCCGAGGTGGGCCTGATCAACCAGCGCTACCTGGTTTTGCTGAAGGGCAATTCACAAGAGCTGGAAGTGAACTCGAACCAGGAACGCATCAAGGTGGCGGTGCCGTTCAAGTGGACGGCGAACACCTGGTATCGGCTGAAGGCGCGCGTGGACACGGCCGCCGATGGCAGCGCCGTGGTGCGGGCCAAGGCGTGGAAAAAAGGCGAGGCCGAGCCGGCGGCGTGGACCATGGAGGTGCCGCACAAACACGGACACGCCCAGGGCTCACCCGGCCTGTTCGGTTTTGCGCCGCAGGAAATGCGGACGTATCACGACAACATTTCGGTGACGAAGAATTAATTTTTCAAGACGTAAGAGAACAGAGCCACTGATTCCGAACCCATCAATTATGAAAACACTTCCCCTTCTCACCACCGCCCTCATCGCCTGCGGGCTGGTGGCCCAAGCCCAGGACTGGACGCAATGGGGCGGCAGCGATCCGGGCCGCAACATGTATTCGCCCGCGAAAAATCTCCCGTCCATCTTCAACCCCGGCAAGCTCAAGACCGGCACCGAGGAGATCGATCCCGCCACCACCAAGGGCGTGCGCTGGGCCGTCAAGCTCGGCTCACAAAGCTACGGCAACCCCGTCGTGGCCGGCGGCAAGGTCTATGTCGGCACCAACAACGAATCGCCCCGCGACAAAAAGCACACCGGTGACCGCAGCATCCTGATGTGCTTCGATGAGAAGACCGGCGCGTTTCTCTGGCAGCTCGTCGTGCCCAAGCTCGCCGCCGGCAAGGTCAACGACTGGGAAAATCTCGGCCTGCTCTGCTCCCCGACCGTCGAGGGCAACCGCGTCTATGTCGTGACCAGCCGCTGCGAAGTGCTCTGCCTCACCACCGACGGTCTCGCCAAGGAAAACGTCGGCCCCTACCAGGACGAGGCGCAGTACATCGTCGGCCCCGGCAAACCGAAGATCGAACCCGGCCCCAAGGACGCCGACATCGTCTGGCGTTACGACATGATGGACGAACTGGGCTCCTTCCCCCACAACGCCTCGAACAGCTCCGTCCTCATCATCGGTGACACGATCTACGTCTGCACCTCCAACGGCCAGGACTGGTCGCACGTCAACGTGCCCTCGCCCAATTCACCGAGCTTCATTGCGCTTAACAAAAAAACCGGCGAACTGCTGGGCGAGGATGACGCCAAGATCGGGCCACACATTTATCACGGCCAATGGAGCTCGCCCTCGACCGGCAAGGTCAACGGCAAAGACCTCGTGTTCTACGGCGGCGGCGACGGCTGGTGCTACGCCTTCGACGCCAAGCCGGTCAAGGAAGGCGACACCAGCTTTTTGAAGACCGTCTGGAAATTTGACGGCAACGCGCCGGAATACAAACTGAAGGATGCCGCCCACAAATATCCCGCGCCGGAAGGCCCCAGCGAAATCATCGCCACGCCGGTCTTTTACAAGAACCGCGTCTATGTCGCCATCGGCCAGGACCCCGAACACGGCGAAGGCGTCGGGCGGCTCGCCTGCATTGACGCGACCAAGACGGGCGACATCTCCAAGTCCGGTCTCATTTGGGAATACAAGGGTGTCCGCCGCACCATGGGCACCGTGTCCATCGACCCCGACAGTGGCCTGCTCTTCCTCACGGACTTCTCCGGCTTCGTCCACTGCCTCGACGCCGAGACCGGCAAGCTCCATTGGGTCCACGACATGAAGGCGCACATGTGGGGCTCGACCTTCGTGGCCGACGGCAAGGTCTATGTGGGCGACGAGGACGGCGACTTCTGTGTGCTCGCCGCCACCAAGGAAAAGAAAGTCCTGAGCGAAGTGAACCTGGGCGCGGCCATCGACTCCACCGCCATCGTGGCCAACGGCGTCATGTACATCGCCAGTCTGACCCACCTGTTCGCCATCGGCGAACCGGCCAAGGCCACCGGCGACGATCCGTCCAAGGTGAACGTGGAATTGAAAAAGCCGGACGAGAAAAAATGATCCGGGGCGCGGCCATGTCGATTGTCGGTCTGATCGTTCTGACCGTTCTGGCCAATGAGATCGGGGCCGCGAACTGGCCGCAATTTCGCGGCCCCACCGGCCTCAACTACACGGACGAAAAAAACCTCCCGCTCACCTGGAACGCGAAGACCGGCGAAAACATTCTCTGGAAATCGCCGCTGCCCAAAAGCGACAACCCCTATTCTTCGCCCATCGTCTGGGGCGACCGCGTGTTCGTCACCTGCGTCGTCAACCAACCGCTCGAGCATCACGTCCTGTGTTTTCAGGTCGGCGACGGCAAGCAGCTTTGGGATGTGACCGTTCCGCCCGGCCCGTGGCTCTTGAAGGATTTGCGCGGCGGTTACGGCGCGCCCACGCCGACGACGGATGGCAAGAACGTGTTCGTCGTGTTCGGCTCCGCTGTCGTGGCCGCGCTCGATTTCGACGGGAAAATTATCTGGCGCAAGGAACTCGAGAAAATCAACTTCGACGTGGCCATGGGCGGCAGCCCGGTGCTGTATGAGGACACCGTGATCCTCGACTGCGACCAGAACAACAAGACCTCGAGCTTCATCGCGTTCGACAAAAAATCCGGCAAGATCAAGTGGGAGGAGAAACGTCCGCAGGTCGCCTTCGCGCACAGCACGCCGGTCATCGTGACCGTGGGCGGAAAAAAGCAGATGCTCGTCAGCGCGTCGAACGCGATTCAGGGCCTTAATCCAGCCACGGGGGGAATTCTCTGGTGGTGCGCCGCGCCCGGCGACGCCACCTCGCCGGCCTTCGGCGGGGGTTTGA
Source organism: Verrucomicrobiales bacterium (assembly GCA_947502425.1). GTDB lineage: Bacteria > Verrucomicrobiota > Verrucomicrobiia > Limisphaerales > SIBH01 > SIBH01. The sequence goes on along the minus strand of CANMZY010000004.1, from coordinate 18,272 downwards.
TCTTTTCCGACAGCGGCCGCGGCGGCAAGGCCGTCTGCGTGGACCCGACCGGCGCGGGCGACGTGACCAAGACGCATCTGAAATGGACCTTCCCGCAGATTCCCGAAGGCCTTTCCTCCGCCATCATCGTCGGCGATTTGATTTTCCGGACGCACAATCCCGAAACGCTGCGCTGCATCAAACTCGCCACCGGCGAGCCGGTCTTTAGCGAGCGTCTCGTCGGCGTCTCGACTTGGGCCAGCCCGTTCGCCACGCCGGAAGGGAACATTTATTTCGCGAGCGCCGGAAAAAGTTTCGTCGTGAAAGCCGCCGACAAGCTCGAAGTCCAGGCAACCAATGAAATTGGCGAGGAGAACCGCGCCAGCGCGGCGGTGAGCGACGGGAAAATCTTTCTCCGCGGCGGCAAAAATCTTTACTGCATCGGGAAGAAATTATGAAAATCGAACACATCAACGGGATTGGCCGCGACACGCAGGCTGATTTGGAGTGCGGTGACTTGTCACCGCACTCCAAGGCACGCCTCGCCACCTGCGCGTTGGTTTTACTTTCCGCACTCGCCGTCCACGCCGCCGAATGGGTGAACATTTCAGACAGCGTCACCGCGCAGGTGAAGCCCGGCTACGCGGGACCGACCGCCGGGGTCGTGGTGGATCGCGCCAACGGCGACGTCTTCATGGTCGTGAACGACCAGGGCCTCTGGAAAAGTTCCGACCACGGCAAGACGTTCGCCCGCGCGGACGACAAGGCCATCGGCGGCCGGTGCGAAACCGGCTGGGCGTTGCAGGCGGACCCGAACGGCTCGCGCCTGTTCTGCTTCATGATTTACGGGAGCAGCGCGCTGACGACCGACGGCGGCAAGACGTGGGCGAAATCGAAGGTGAGCCACCTGGATTTTGGCGCGGCGGACTGGGCCGACACCGGCAAGCGCCTGCTCGCCCTCCGCCACGAGAGCGGCGGCATGTTGACCACCAGCGACGACGGCGGCGCGACGTGGAGGGATTTGGAAAAGGGTTTCAGTTGCCTCGGCGTCTTCGACAGCAAGACGTTCATCGCGACGAAGGAAAAGGAGAAGGGCATTTTCCGCAGCACCGACACGGGCGCGACCTGGACGGAAGTTTCCACCGAGAAACCGCTCGGCGGCGTGCCGGTGGTTTTCAAGGGCACCGGCTACTGGCCCACCGGCCAAGGCCTTCTGACCAGCAAAGACAAGGGCTCCACCTGGTCGGCCCTCGGCACGCCAGTGGATGCGATGATCGGCCCGTTCTTCGGAAAGGACGAAACTCATTTCGTCGTCGTCGGCAAAAGCGGCTTTCAGGAAACTAAGGACGGCGGTAAAACCTGGATGCTGGCCGCTCCCCTGCCCGCCGGCTTCACGGCGGGCCGCGTCGGCCCGAACTACGCCTGGGATGCGAAGGCGAATATTTTTTACGCCTCGACCATGACCAAGCCGACTTTCAAGTTTGAACGCTGAACCCAAACCCTGTTAATACACCCCCATGAGCATCACCGCCGTCCCTCCCGAAAAAATCAAGGCCGCCAAAGACCAGTTGAACGCCCATTTGCGCGAGATCGTGCAGTGGCATTTCACGCCGGAGACCGGCTGCCCGTTCTGGCTCGACTGGTCGAAGCAAAACTTCGACCCGCGCCAGGAAATCCAGACCATCGACGACCTGCTGAAATTCCCGCACTTCCATGATGAATGGCTGCGCGAGCTCCAGCCGGAAGTCTGGGTGCCTGCGCCGTTCAAGGGTAAGCCCTACAACATTTTTGAAACCGGCGGCACGACCGGGATGCCCAAGCAGCGCATCGGCTGGAATGATTTCAGAGTCGATTACTCCGAGTTCAGTGAGAAAATTTCGGACGAACATTTTCCGCGCGGCGGCGCGTGGCTGATGATGGGGCCGACCGGCCCGCGCCGGCTGCGCCTCGCCATCGAGCATCTCGCCAACGTGCGCGGCAGCTCGTGCTACTTCATCGACCTCGATCCCCGCTTCGTGAAAAAGCTGATCACGAACAAGCAGTTTGACGTGGCCAAGCAATACATGGCGCACGTCGTGGATCAGGCCGCGATCATTCTCAAGCACCGCAAAGTCACCGGGCTGTTCACCACGCCGAAACTGCTCGAAGCGCTCGCCGAACAGGTGAACCTGTGGGAGGCTGGCATTCGCGGCGTGTTCTGCGGCGGCACTTCGATGAAGCCGCAGGAAGTCCGTTTCATCGTCGAGGAACTGCTCGAAGGCCGCATCGGCTTTTACCCCACCTACGGCAACACGCTCATGGGCCTCGCCGCCAGCGTGCCGCTCCAGCCCGAGGACAATTTCAGCGTGACCTACTTCGCCCCTCAGCCGCGCGCCGTCCTGCGCGTGGTCAACCCGAACCAGACCGAGGAAACCGTGGCCTACGGCGCGTGGGGCCGCGTGGAGCTTTCCACTTTCACGAAGGAATTTTTCATGCCGCGCTTCCTGGAACGCGACGAGACCATGCGCCGCGAACCGCGCGCCCCGTACGCCTGGGACGGCGTCGGCGACGTCCGCCCCTTCGGCGCGATGGAGAAGAACATTGTGGAAGGTGTATATTAGCCGCCGTGAGTGACGCCACTGAATCGTCAGCGCGCATCTCCGCTTCAAGCGGGACGCGTTCGGCTGTGCTGGCCAAGGCACAGGCCCTCGGCCTGAATTTGCCGGACGACTTGCAGCGGCTCGCCGTGGCGCGGGGTTGTAATTACTATGTTGTCGAAGGCGGGCCTCTGCCTCCGGCCAACCTGCGATTCACCAACGAGGAACTGGCCGTGGCCCTGCTCTCGGCGGCGGTGCCGCCTGAACCGCAGAACATCCGCATCGCGGCGGCTGTTTTGAGTTCCCCTGATGTGGACGTTTCCATGCTGGCGGCACTGGCCGAAACTGAAGGCTGTGCCGGACTGGTGCGCTACATTGCGGAGTGCGGGCAAAAATACGAGCCAACGGTCATCTTCTGGAGCGATCTCCTCGCCCGGCTGCAGGAGGCAAAAATTCCTTCCGGACCGTTGCCCCACTCAACGCGCTTCATCGAGATGACCGGCATGATTCGTGGTCAAACTGGTTTCTTCACCCACTGGATTCGTCCGGTTTCGGCCAAGGCATGATGAGTGTCGGGTCCGGCAATCCTGATCGTCTGCTCCTGGCGCTTGATGAGCATCTGGACCATCCGGTGCGGCTTGTGATCTATGGCCGCTCCGCCGTCTGGCTGGGATTCGACGGTGCGGCGGCAGCCGTCGGACGCACCCGGGACGTGGATGGGATTCTCTCCGATGCGGATGTGGGGGCTTTGAACGACGATCTCCAGTTCTGGGACGCGCGCGATGCCGTTCACGAACGGTTTAAGGACGACGGGCTTTACATCACACACCTGTTTCCCGCGTCAGGAGTTTTTCTGCGCCAGTGCTGGCTTGAGCAAATCGTTCCGGTCACGCGGCTGCCCCTGCGGCACTTGAAACTTTTCCGGCCCGCGACTCTCGACCTCGTTCTGACCAAGATGATGCGGGGCAATGATCCGCAGGACATGGCCGACGCGAAATTCATGATCGAGCATGACCGAATCACGAAGGCCCAACTGAACGAGGCCTTCGCGCTGATGAATCCCATTGAGTTGGTCGAACTCCGCGATAGTTTCCAACGCGCGCAGCCAATCGTACTTGGTTTCGCGTCCGACTAAACGAACACCCTTTGCAAAACACATGAGCAACCTCCCCCATCTCCCCGTCCTCCGGCTCGGCCGCGCCTACGAGTCCCTCGAAAAAATCGAGGTCAAGGACCACCGCACCGGCGAAGTCAAGGCCCTCGTCTCCACCGTCAATGGCGGCATCGTCAAACGCGACCTCGCCAAGATCGCCTCGTCGCGCGCGGCGTTGAAGAAGTTCACCGTCAAGGAACTCATCGCCATGAGCGCCCAGGCGGGGGAGTTTTTTCTCAATGGCACGCTGCCGTTTGGCGACAAGGGCCACACCCAAACCGCGCAGCAGTATATCGAGACCCTCAGTGGCACCAGTGGCCTGCCGCACGTGATGGTGAAGCGCAACATGGCGAAGATTCATTACGCGCTGACTCATCTCGACGTTATTCTCAACGGCCTCACCCGCGGGCTTGACCTCAGCATTCTCGACAGCGGCATCGGCGAGCAGTTTGGCACCAAGCTCGCGTTTTTTCCAACGGCAGCGGCGCTTGGCCTCGTCATGCCGAGCAATTCACCCGCCGTGAACTCGCTCTGGCTCCCGGCCATCGCGCTCAAGACGCCGGTCGTGATCAAGCCCGGCAAGGAGGAGCCGTGGACACCGTACCGGCTCATTCAGGCGTTCATCGCCGCCGGCGTGCCCGCCGAGGCGTTCGGTTTCTATGCCACTGACCACGACGGCGCTGCGACGATTCTGAACACCTGCGGACGCGCGCTCATCTTTGGCGACAAGAGCACGATGGCCCAGTACGCCAACAATCCCGCCATCCAGTTGCACGGGCCGGGCTGGAGCAAAATCATCGTCGGTGAAGATTGCATCGAGAACTGGCCCGATTACATCGACGTGATGGTTGGTGCCATCAGCGACAACGGCGGACGTTCCTGCATCAACGCCTCCGCCATCGTCGTGCCGAAATACGCCGCCGAAATTGCCGACGCGCTCGCGCAGAAACTCGGCCCCATCCTGCCGACGCGCCCCGACGACGAGAAAGCGCGCCTCTCCGGTTTCGCCAATGTGAAGATGGCCGACTTCATTGACGCGCAAATCGAGGACGGCTTGAAGACGCCCGGTGCGGTGGACGCGACGGCGAAGTATCGCAACGGCCCGCGCAAGGTTGTCTTTGAAGGTGGCACCTACCTGCGCCCGACGATGGTGCTGTGCGATTCCTTCGCACACCCGCTCGCGAACAAGGAATTTCTCTGCCCCTATGCCAGCGTCGTGACTTGTCCGCAGAAGGACATGCTGCATCAGATTGGTTACAGCCTCGCCGTGAGCGCCATCACGAAAGACCCGGCGTTCATTGATGAGTTACAGGCCTTCCCGGAGATCGACCGGCTTAACATCGGCCCGGTTTCGACGATGGCGATCTCGTGGGATCAGCCGCATGAGGGTAACATGTTTGAATTCCTCTGGAAGCGCCGAAGCATCGAGCGCGGCTGGTAAGCGTTGTCACCACCCCCGCGGCCACGCCCGGACCACCCGCAAACCGGGAAAAAGAAAAAGGCGCGGAACGTTTCGCGTTCCGCGCCGTGAAAAATCCAAGCGGTGCTCTAGGTCAGCACAATCTTGTCGCCCGGCTTGAGGGTGACGATGGCCTTTTTCCAGGCGTTGGTCACGCCGGCCTGGCCGGTGCGCTTGCGGCGGGCCTTGCCGCGCACGTTGAGCGTGTTGACACGGACGACCTTGACCTTGAACAATTCCTGCACCGCCTGGCGGATCTGGATTTTGTTCGCGCGCGGGTCGGCCACGACGGTGTACTGGTTGAGTTTCTCGCCCTGGCGCGTGCCTTTCTCGGTCACGCGGACGGTTCTGATGACATCAAAGGAGTTCATGTTATTTCTGGAGGCGTGCTTCGAGTTTCTCAAAGGCGCCGCGGGTGAAGAGCAGCTTGTCGCTGCGCAGCACCTGGTAGGTGTTGAGGAAATCGCTGGTGGTGACTTCGACGCGGGCCACATTGCCGGAAGCCTGCATGAGATTCGGGTCAATGGTCGCGGCCACGATCAGCGCGGTGGTTTTCAAATCCAGCGCGTTGAGCACGCCGACAAAATCCTTGGTCCGGGCCGAGGAGAGTTTCAGATCGTCCACCACGAGAACGTCGCCAGCGTGCAGGCGTTCGCTGAGGGCCTTGCGGAGGGCGAGGCGGTTGGTGGCGTGGTTGACTTTCTTGCTGAAGTCGCGGGGCTTGGGTCCGAAGACCACGCCGCCGCCGCGCCAGAGGGGGGAGCGGAAGGAGCCGGCGCGGGCGCGGCCAGTGCCTTTTTGCTTCCACGGTTTCCGGTTGGTGCCGGCCACTTCGCCGGCGGTCTTGGTGCAGGCGGTGCCGCTGCGTTGCGCGGCGTTGTAGGCGACGACGACATCATGCACGGCTTGCGTGCCTTTGCCGTTTTCAATCAGCGGGAACTTCACTTCCAGTTCGCCTTGATTTTTTCCTGTGAGGTCTTTGACGGTGATCTTCATGGTCCGTTACTTTTTGGCGGCGGGTTTGGCCACGGGTTTGCCACCCTTGGCTTTCACGGGGGCGACTACTTTCTTGACAGTGCCCTTGGGAATTTTTTTAGATTCGCGGATGACGACGTAGTCGCCGTTCGCGCCCGGAATCGCTCCCCGGATGAGGAGGAGATTGTCGGCTTCGCGCACCTGGATGACTTCCAGGTTCTGAATGGTGCGGCGCACCTGGCCCATGTGGCCGGGCATTCTCGTGCCGCGCATGACGGTGCCTGGGAACAAACGCTGGCCGATGGCGCCAGGACGGCGACGGAAGCCTTTGGAACCGTGCGAGGCGTCACCGCCGCGAAAGTTGTGGCGCTTCATCACGCCCTCGAAACCACGGCCCTTGGTGATGCCGATGGCGTCGATGTAATCGCCCGGAGCGAACACGGTCGCACCGATGACATCGCCCGGCTTCACGCTGAGGGTGAAGTCGCGGAATTCCTTGATGCGGCGGACGGGGGCGGCGTTGTGCTTCTTGAGATGGCCCAGAAGCGGTTTGGTGAGGCGCTGTTCCTTCTGGTCGGAGAAGCCGAGCTGCACGGCGTTATAGCCGTCGGTTTCCTGGGTCTTGCATTGAATGACCCGGTTCGGCCCGGCGAGCACGATGGTGACGGAGATTGCCGCGCCGCTGGCGTCATAGACGCGGGTCTGGCCCAATTTTTTTCCAAGTAGTCCGAGCATAAGGTCAAATTTTGATGGTGATGTCCACGCCGGCGGGGAGGTTGAGCTTCTTCAGTTCATCCACGGTCTTGGCGGTGGGGTCGAGGATGTCGAGGAGACGCTTGTGGGTGCGCTGCTCGAAGGTTTCCTGGGATTTTTTATCCGAGTGCGGCGAGCGCAGCACGGTAAATTTTTCGATGCGCGTCGGGAGCGGAATCGGTCCCGCGACGCGGGCGCCGGTGCGCTTGACGGTTTCGACGATGTCGTGGGCCGATTGGTCAATGACCCGATGGTCAAAGGCTTTCAGGCGAATGCGAATGCGTTGTCCAGCCATATAAAAAGAACAGTTTAGTTTAAGGTTTACTCAGGTTCGGGCCGCCGGACGTTTGTTGGCGGTGTCCAAAATCGTGCTCAGGACACTGTTCGGCACCTGCTCGAAGGTGAGCGGTTCCATCGAATACGAGGCGCGGCCCTTCGAGAGGGAGCGGATCGCGGTGGCGTAACCGAACATTTCGGCCAGCGGCACTTGAGCATTGAGAATAGTCTGTCCGGCCTTCGCGTCAATCCCGTTGATGATGCCACGACGACGGTTCACGTCCCCAAGCAGATCGCCTTGATATTCGTCGGGGGTGGTCACTTCGACCTTCATGATCGGTTCGAGGAGAATTGGACCGGCTTTCTTGAAGGCGTCCTTCAGTGCAAAAATTCCGGCCATCTTGAACGCGAGTTCGTTCGAATCCACTTCGTGGAACGAGCCGTCCACGACATGCACTTTCACGTCGATGACCTGATAGCCGGCGTAAACGCCGCTGCGAATCGCTTCTTCGATGCCGTTGATGACCGCCGGAATGTATTCCTTGGGAATCGCACCACCGACGACCTTGTTCAAGACCTCGACGCCCTTGCCCTTTTCATTCGGCTCAAGCGTGATGCAGGCGTGGCCGTATTGGCCGCGACCGCCGGACTGACGGATGAATTTGCCTTCACCCTCGGCGGCCTTGGTGATCGTTTCGCGATAGGCGATCTGCGGCGCGCCGGTGTTCGCATCGACTTTGAATTCGCGCTTGAGCCGGTCAATGATGATTTCCAAGTGCAACTCACCCATGCCCGCAATGATGAGTTGGCTGGTTTCCTTGTCAGTGAAGCAGCGGAACGTCGGATCTTCTTCCGCGAGCCGTTGCAGGCCTTCGGACATCTTCTCTTGGTCCTGCTTGGTCTTCGGCTCGACAGCCATGCTGATGACCGGTTCGGGGAACGTCGGCGGTTCGAGCGCCACGTCGAATTCTTCGTCGCAGATCGTGTCGCCGGTGGTGATGTTGCGCAGACCCACGAGCGCGGCGATGTCACCAGCGTAAACCTCGTTGATGTCCTTGCGCTCGCTGCCTTGAATGATCATCAGGCGGCTGACCCGCTCCCGGCGTCGGGTGCGCGGGTTGTAAATGTTGTCGCCCTTCTTGAGTTGACCAGAATAGACGCGGAAAAACACGAGCTTGCCGGCGTAGGGATCCGTCCAGAGTTTGAAGGCGAGCGAACAAAATTTTTCGTTGTCGTTGGTTAGCACTTCGACCTTGTTCTCCGTGCCCGGCTCGTGGCCTTGAGCATTGGGAACATCGAGCGGCGAGGGCAGATAGTCGATCACGGCATCCACCAGAACCTGCACGCCCTTCTTCTTGAAAGCGGAGCCGCAGAGGACAGGAACCAGTTCAATCTTGCAGGTGAGGCGGCGGATGGCCGCCTTGAGCGTCACCACGTCAATCGGCTTTTCATCGAGCACAAGGTTCGCAATCACTTCGTCCTTGTTGGAGACGGCATCAATCAATTCCGCGAGCGCGGCCTGGGCGCGCTCCTGATGTTCGGCCGGAATTTCCGTGACGTCGAAATTCAATCCTTCATTGGCCTCAGTCGGACCCCAGTTCACGGCCTTCTGGTTGACCACATCGATCACGCCCTCAAAGCCGCCCGTAATGATCTTGCCTTCAGCCTCGGTCGGACCGGCCCCGATGGGCAGGAAAATCGGAAACGCATAGGCACGCAGTTTGGTGCGCATGTCGTTCAGCGCGTTTTCAAAATTCGCGCCGATTCGGTCCATCTTGTTGACGAACGCGATGCGCGGCACCTTGTATTTCGTCGCCTGGCGCCAGACGGTCTCGGACTGCGGTTGCACGCCCGCCACCCCGCAGAACACTGCGACCGCGCCATCAAGCACGCGCATCGAGCGCTCGACTTCCGCCGTGAAATCCACATGGCCCGGGGTGTCAATGATGTTGACCCGATGGGGAATGTTGTTGAACGCCTTGTAAATTTTGTCCTCGCCGGACTTTGCGGTCTTCTGCGTCCAGAAGCACGTCACGGCTGCGGAGGTGATCGTGATGCCCCGCTCGCGTTCCTGTTCCATCCAGTCGGTCACCGTGTTACCGTCGTCCACGTCGCCGATTTTGTGAATCAGTCCGGTGTAAAAGAGAATGCGCTCGGTCGTGGTCGTCTTGCCGGCATCAATGTGCGCGGCAATGCCGATGTTGCGCGTCCGTTCCAGCGGATACTGGCGGTCGGGCGCGTTGAGCGTCTTGTTAATGTCGTCAGCCATTTGTCAGAGAATAAAAACGCCCCGATGTGCAGCCTTCGGGGCGGGTTAAATTGATCGGATGTTTACCAGCGGAAATGCGCGAAGGCTTTGTTGGCTTGGGCCATCTTGTGAACTTCGTCCCGTTTGCGGATGGCATTCCCCTGCCCTTGGAACGCTTCCATGATTTCAGCCGCTAGCGCCTCCTTCATGGCGATGCCTTTGCGGGCGTCGGCGTTGTCCACCAGCCAGCGCATGGCCAAGGCGAGTTGACGATCGGTCGGCACTTCCACCGGCACTTGATAAGTGGCACCGCCGACCCGGCGGGGCTTCACCTCGAGGCGCGGCTTGGCGTTGTCCACCGCGCGCTGCAAAACTTCGAGCGGGTTGGACGCGGGATTCTTGGCGGTGATAGAATCGAACGCGCCGTAAACGATGCGCTGCGCGATGCTCTTCTTGCCATCCTGCATGACGGTGTTCACCAGGCGGGTGACGAGTGAACTGTTAAACTTGGCATCCAGAACCAAGGGCCTTTTGACTGCTTGACGACGTCGGGACATAAAAATTATTTGGCGGCGGCGGGCTTGGCGGCTTTCGGACGTTTGACGCCATATTTGGAACGGCTAACGCGGCGCTTCTCCACGCCACCGGCGTCGAGCGTGCCACGGACGATGTGATAACGCACACCGGGCAAATCTTTCACACGACCGCCGCGCACCAGCACGATGGAGTGTTCTTGAAGGTTGTGCCCTTCGTCGGGGATGTAGGCGATGATCTCAAATCCGTTGGTCAAACGAATCTTGGCCACCTTCCGCATCGCGGAGTTGGGTTTCTTCGGCGTGCGGGTCATGACCTGCAGGCAGACGCCACGGCGAAACGGCGAGTTTTGCAAGGCCGGTGACTTGGACTTGCTGCGAACTTTATTACGTCCTTTACGGACGAGCTGGTTGATTGTCGGCATTGCGAATTAGGCTTTTGCGCCCGCGTCCCGACGATTGGGGAAACGGAGCGCGGATGTTATCAAGGTGACTTTCGGTTGCAACAAGTATTTGAGAAACTTTGCGGACTGTTTTGAAAACGCATTTTTAGCCCGCCAGCGTCTCGTCCAACAACGGGTTGGTCTCGGCCGGTTCCGGCTCGTCCTCGAGGACGACGAGCGGACGAAGCTGCGCCTTGCGATGGTAATCGAAGCCGGTGCCCGCCGGAATAATGTGACCCATGATCACGTTTTCCTTGAAGCCCCGAAGATAATCCACCTTGCCCAGCGTCGCGGCCTCGGTCAGGACGCGCGTGGTGTCCTGGAACGATGCGGCGCTGAGGAAGCTTTCTGTTTCCAAGGAGGCCTTGGTGATGCCGAGCAGCACGGGCTGCGCCTCGGCGGGCTTGCCGCCCATTTTCTCGACGCGCTGGTTCTCGTTGTCGAACTCAATCTTGTCGATCTGTTCGCCCCAGAGGAACTGCGTGTCGCCCGGTTCGGTGATACGGACCTTGCGGAGCATCTGGCGCACGATAATCTCGATGTGCTTGTCGTTGATCGTCACGCCCTGGAGGCGGTAAACTTCCTGCACTTCGTTGACCAGATGTTCCTGCAATTCCTGCGGCCCGGAGACTTCCAGAATTTCATGCGGATCAATCGGCCCTTCGGTGAGCTGCTGGCCTTTCTTCACGAAGTCGCCCTTGAAGACGATGACGTGTTTGCCGATCGGAATGAGGTGCTCCTCTTCCGTGCCGGTCAGCGCGTCCTTGATGACCACGCAGCGCTTGCCGCGCACGCTCGAACCAAAGTCAACCACGCCGTCAATCTTGGAAATTTCCGAGGCGTCCTTCGGACGGCGCGCCTCGAACAACTCGGCCACACGCGGCAGACCGCCGGTGATGTCCTTCGTCTTGGAAGTCTTGCGCGGCGTCTTGGCCATGAGGGTGCCGGCGACAATTTTGTCGCGCTCGTTGACGACGATGTGCGCGCCGGACGGAATCGGATAGTTCGCGATGGCCTCACCCTTCTCGTCGATGATGACGATCTGCGGATGCAAATCTTCCTTGTGCTCGATGATGACCATCGCCTCCTGCTGAGTCGTGGTATCGACTTCCTGTTTCATCGTCACACCCTCGATGATGTCGTGGAATTTGATCTTGCCCGCCTTCTCCGAGAGAATCGGGACGTTGTACGGATCCCACTGCACGAAGGCTTCACCCTTTTTGACCTTGCCGCCATTGGCCACGGAGATGACCGAGCCGATGACGAGGTTGTGGGCTTCCAGTTCGCGGCCGTCTTCGCCGAGAATGGAAATGGAGCCGTTTTTGTTCAGGACAATGTTGTTGCCGTCTTCCAGTTCGACGAGGCGCAGCTCGTTGTAACGGGCGAGGCCGTCGAACTTGGCTTTAATCTGCGGCTGCTTGAAGACCTGGGAAGCCGTGCCGCCGATGTGGAAGGTGCGCATCGTAAGCTGCGTGCCCGGCTCGCCGATGGACTGCGCGGCGATGATGCCGACAGCCTCGCCGAGCTTGATCAGACCGCCGGTCGCGAGATTGCGGCCGTAACAGTTTTTGCAGATGCCGTGCTTGCTTTCGCAGGTGAGCACGGAGCGGATTTTCACCTTCTCCACGCCGGACTTGTCGATTTCCTTGCCCTTGATCTCGTCGATCTCCTCGTTGGCGCGGATGATGACGGTCTTGGGATTGCGCGGATCCTTGATGGAGTCACAGGAGAAACGGCCGATGAGCCGCTCGCTCAGTTTGACGACTTCGTCCTCTCCCTCGTAGATGGCCTGCACCCAGATGCCGTTGGTCGTGCCACAATCTTCCTCGCGGATGATCACGTCCTGGGAAACGTCCACCAGTTTGCGGGTCATGTAGCCGGAGTCGGCGGTCTTGAGCGCGGTGTCGGCGAGACCCTTGCGGGCGCCGTGCGTCGAGATGAAATATTCGAGGACGGTCAGGCCCTCGCGGAAGTTCGAGAGAATCGGCTTCTCGATGATGTCGCCGCTGGGCTTGGCCATGAGGCCGCGCACGCCGGCGAGTTGGCGGACCTGCTGGCGGTTGCCGCGCGCGCCGGAATCGACCATCAGGGAGATGGGGTTGTATTCCTTCTTGCCCTGGTTGGAATCGAGCGTCTTCAACATGACGCTGGCGATCTGGTCGGTGCAATGCGTCCAGATGTCGATGACCTTGTTGTAGCGTTCGCCGGGCGTGATGACACCCTTGCGATATTGCTTGTCCACCTCGCTGATCTGCTTCTGCGCGTTTTCGATCTCCTGGCCTTTTTCCTTCGGGATGATCATGTCATCGATGCCGATGGAGCAGCCGGACTTGGTGGCCTCGCGGAAACCGAGTTCCTTGAGCCGGTCGAGGGTGACGACGGTTTTCTCGTGGCCGCAAATCTTGTAGCAGCGCCAGATGAGGGTGCCGAGCTGGGTCTTGCCGACGACGATGTTGGGGAAGCCCATTTCTTCCGGCCAGATTTCCGAGAAGATGACGCGGCCCACAGTGGTCTCGATGACCTTTTTTTCCGAGTCGCCGTATTCGGTCTTGGGCTTGCCGAAATCCGGATTGGCCAGCTTGATCCGCTCATGCGTGGTCACTGCGCCGTCCGAGTAGGCGTAGATGACTTCGCTCTTGGAACCGAACAGCTTCAAACGGGCGGCCGCGTGCTCACCTTTGCGCGGCTCCGCCGTGAGGTAATAGCAGCCCAGCGTGATGTCCTGCGTCGGCGTCATGATCGGCTTGCCGCTGGACGGGCTGAAAATATTGTTCGTCGCCATCATCAACAAGCGCGCCTCCAGTTGCGCTTCGACGGATAGCGGAACGTGCACAGCCATCTGATCGCCGTCGAAGTCCGCGTTGTAGGCGGTGCAGACGAGCGGATGAATGCGGATGGCCTCGCCTTCGATCAGGATCGGCTCGAAAGCCTGGATCGACAAACGATGCAGCGTCGGCGCGCGGTTGAGCAGCACCGGATGCCCCTTGGTGACCTCTTCGAGAATGTCCCAGACTTCGGGCGACTGGCGCTCGATCATTTTCTTGGCGCTGCGCACGGTGTGGACGTAACCGAGTTCCTTCAACCGGCGGATGATGAACGGCTCGAACAAAACGAGCGCCATCTTCTTGGGCAATCCGCACTGATGGAGCTTGAGTTCCGGCCCGATGACGATGACGGAGCGGCCGGAATAATCCACGCGCTTGCCGAGCAGGTTCTGGCGGAAACGGCCGGACTTGCCCTTGAGCATGTCGGAAAGCGATTTGAGCGGGCGGTTGCCGGCCCCGGCGACGGCGCGGCCATGCCGACCGTTGTCAAACAACGCATCGACAGCTTCCTGCAACATGCGCTTTTCGTTGCGGATGATGACTTCGGGCGTCTTGAGCGAGAGCAGGTTTTTCAACCGGTTGTTGCGGTTGATGACGCGCCGGTAGAGATCGTTCAGGTCGGAGGTGGCGAAGCGGCCGCCTTCGAGCGGCACGAGCGGACGGAGGTCCGGCGGAATGACCGGCAGCACCGTGAGGATCATCCATTCGGGACGGACCTTGTTGGCGAGAAACGCCGAGAGCAGCTTGGTGCGCTTGGCGATCTTCTTGCGGATCTGCTTGCTCTTGGTCTCGGTCATCCCGATTTCCAGGGCGTCGATCTGCTTCTGCAAATTCACGTTGGCCAGCGCCTCGCGCACGGCTTCCGCGCCCATCTTGGCGATGAAGGCTTCCGCGCCGTAGGTTTCCTTCGCCTCGCGAAATTCGTTTTCGCTGAGCAACTGGTGCAGCTTGAGCGGCGTCGATTTCGGATCGATCACGAGATAGTCCTCGTAGTAAATGACCCGTTCTAGGTTGCGCGCCGTCACATCGACGACCAGGCCGAGGCGGGAGGGCATGCACTTGAAGAACCAGATGTGCGAGACGGGCACGGACAGCTCGATGTGGCCCATGCGCTCGCGGCGGACGCGCGCCAAGGTGACTTCCACGCCGCAACGGTCGCAGACGACGCCGCGATGCTTGATGCGTTTATATTTGCCGCAGGAACATTCCCAGTCCTTGACCGGACCGAAAATGCGCTCGCAGAACAGGCCGCCCTTTTCGGGCTTGAAGGTGCGGTAGTTGATGGTCTCGGGGTTCTTGACCTCGCCCTTGGACCAGGAACGGATGGCTTCGGGGGAGGCGACGGAAATCGCCACATGGTCCACCTGGTTGACCTTGTCGAGACCGAGCAGTTCGCGCGTGGATTCTTTCGTGTTGATCATACTATTCAATAGTTGGCGGCACTTCCGCCGGATTCGGGACAGGTTAAATTATCCGAGACTGGCCAGGGTGGCGGCGGTGGAAGGCTGGTCAAGCTGGTTGGTGTAGCCGACCTTCACATCCATGCCGAGCGATTGCATTTCCTTCACGAGCACGTTGAACGATTCCGGCACGCCGGCTTCGAGACAGTTGTCGCCTTTGACGATGCTTTCGTAGATGCGCGTGCGGCCCTGCACGTCGTCAGACTTGACGGTGAGCAGTTCCTGCAGCGTGTAGGCCGCGCCGTAGGCTTCCATGGCCCACACTTCCATTTCGCCGAAGCGCTGGCCGCCGTATTGCGCCTTGCCGCCCAGCGGTTGCTGGGTGACAAGCGAGTACGGCCCGACGGCGCGGGCGTGAATCTTGTCCGCGACCAAGTGGCCGAGCTTCATCATGTAGATGTAGCCGACGACAATCTCCTGGTCGAACTGTTCGCCGGAGCGGCCATCGGTCAGGCGGACCTTGGCGTGTTCCGGCAGGCCGGCTTCTTTCAGATAGCCGCGAATGTCCTTTTCCTTGATGCCATCAAAGACCGGCGTGGCGAACTTCAAGCCGAGCAGCTTCGCCGCCCAGCCCAGATGCGTTTCGAGCACCTGTCCGACGTTCATGCGCGAAGGCACGCCCAGCGGGTTCAGGACGATTTCCACCGGCGTGCCGTCCGCGAGGAACGGCATGTCCGCCTCGGAAACAATCTTGGCGACGACGCCCTTGTTACCGTGGCGTCCGGCCATCTTGTCGCCGACGGAGAGCTTGCGCTTGGAGGCGATATAAACTTTCACCTGCTTGATGATGCCCACATCGACTTCATCACCGGCCTCGACCCGTTCCATTTCCTGGTCATGCTGCATCTGCAGATCCTCGAATTTCTTCTTAAACTGCCCGATGATTTCGTTGATCTTGTTGCGGATCGGGGAGGGATCGATCTCAATGCGGTCATAGACGCTGGCCAACTTGCGCAGGAGTGTCTTGGTGATCTTGCGGTTGGCCGGGATGATGATCTCGCCGGTCTCGCTGTTGACCACGTCGAGCGGAATTTTCTCGCCGAGCAGGATGTTGCTCAAGGCCTCGGTCAACTGCTCGCGCAGTTCATCGAGCTTGGCCTTGTGATCTTCCTGGACCTGCTTGGCCGCCTTCTTGGCCTCGCCGCCCACGACCTTTTCGGCCAGGCGTTCGTTGCCGGACTGTTCCTTCTTTGAGGAGACCTTCACGTCCATGACGATGCCGTAGGTGCCGGAGGGAACCTTCAGGGAGGTGTCCTTCACGTCGGCGGCCTTCTCGCCGAAAATGGCGCGGAGCAGACGCTCTTCCGGCGCGAGTTCAGTTTCGGACTTCGGCGTGATCTTGCCAACGAGAATGTCGCCGGGCTTCACTTCCGCGCCGACGCGGATGACGCCGTCGGCCCCGAGGTTCTTGAGCGCCTCGTCGCCGAGGTTCGGAATGTCGCGGGTGATTTCTTCCGGTCCGAGCTTGGTGTCGCGCGCGCCGACCTCGAATTCATCGATGTGAATCGAGGTGAAGATGTCGTCCTTCACAATCTTCTCGCTGATCAGGATGGCGTCCTCGAAGTTGTAGCCGTTCCACGGCATGAACGCGCAGAGCACGTTCCGGCCGAGCGCCAGTTCGCCGCCCTGCGTGCAGGGACCATCGGCGATAATCTGGCCTTTCTTGATGGAATCGCCCTTCGCCACCACGATCTTCTGGTTGATGCAGGTGGCGGCGTTCGAGCGCATGAATTTGCGGACAGGGTAAACCCAGACGCCGTTGGCCGGGTCGTGCTTAATTTTCTTTTTGCCGTCGGGCAACTTGCCATCCTCGGTGATGATGACCTGGTTACCGTTGACGGCGGCGACCTTGCCGGCCTCTTCGGCCACGATGATGGCGCGCGAGTCGCGGGCCACGCGGTCTTCCAAGCCGGTGGCGACGAGCGGCGCCTCGGTGACAAGGAGCGGCACGGCCTGGCGCTGCATGTTGGACCCCATCAACGCGCGGTTCGCGTCGTCGTGTTCGAGGAAGGGAATGAGCGACGCGGCCACGGAGACGAGCTGCTTGGGCGACACGTCCATGTAGTCCACGCGATCCGGATCGACGTCCACGAAGTCGCTTTTCGCGCGGCAGGTGACGGTCTTGGTCGTGAAATGACCCTTGTCATCAATTTGCGCATTGGCTTGGGCGACGATGAACTGCTCTTCGCGATCGGCGGTGAGGTAGTCAATATGATTGGTGACGCGGCCCTTCTCGCACTTGCGGTAAGGCGTTTCGAGAAAGCCGAAATCATTCACGCGCGCGAAGGTCGCGAGCGAGGCGATGAGGCCGATGTTCGGGCCTTCGGGCGTTTCCACCGGGCAGATGCGCCCGTAATGCGAAGGGTGCACGTCGCGGACTTCAAAGCCGGCGCGGTCACGCGAGAGACCCCCGGGCCCGAGCGCCGACAAGCGGCGTTTGTGGGTCAGTTCGGCGAGCGGGTTGATTTGGTCCATGAACTGCGAGAGCTGGCTGCGTCCGAAGAAATCGCGGATCACGGCGGAGAGCGCCTTCGGATTGATGAGCTTCTGCGGCGTCATGCTTTCGAGGCTCTGATCGAACAGTGTCATGCGCTCCTTGACGAGGCGCTCGGTGCGGGCCAGGCCGACGCGGCACTGGTTGGCGAGGAGTTCGCCCACGGTGCGGATGCGGCGGCTGCCGAGGTGGTCGATGTCGTCCAGGCTGCCTTCGCCCTTTTTCAGGCGGAGCAGGTACTTTGTCGCGGCGACCAGGTCTTCCTTAGTCAAAATGCGCGAGTCGGTCGGGTCTTTGATGCCGAGCTTCTGATGAATTTTGTAACGACCGACGCGACCGAGATCGTAGCGCTTCGGATCAAAGAAGAGACGCTTGATGAGCGCGCGGGCGTTGGCGGCGGTCGGCGGATCGCCGGGGCGGAGGCGGCGGTAAATGTCCTTCAACGCCTCTTCCTCGTTCTTGGTCGGATCCTTCTTCATGCACTTGATGATGATGCCATCATCCACCGTGGTATCGACGACCTTGATCTTGTTCACGCCGAGTTCGGCGATCTGCTTGACGACCGCCTTGGAGAGCGGCTCGAAGGCGCGGGCCACGACGATGCCCTTGTCGGCGTCCATCGCGTCCTCGATCAGGACCTTGTTCTGGATGTCATCGAGCTTCTCGGCCTCTTTGACCGTCAATTCCTCGATGTCATAGAACAGCTTAAGAATGTCCGCGTCCGTGCCGTAGCCGAGCGCGCGGAAAAAGGTGGTCGTGAGAAATTTGCGGCGGCGTTTTTTGCGGTCGAGATAAACGTAGAGCAGGTCGCTGGTGTCAAACTGCGCCTCATACCAAGAGCCGCGGTCGGGAATGATGCGGAAGCTGTGGAGCATCTTGCCGTTCGGATGCTGCGTGGCCTCGAAGGCGAGACCGGGCGAGCGGTGGAGCTGGCTGACGATGACGCGCTCGGCGCCGTTGATGACAAAGGTACCCTGCGGGGTCATGAGAGGCAGTTCGCCCATGAACACTTTTTCCTCCTTCGCGCCCTTTTCCTCCTTCAGCTTGAAGGTGACGTAGAGCGGCGCGCCGTAAGTGATGCCTTCGCGCAGACACTCG
>CANMZY010000003.1:0-27577 GCA_947502425.1 Verrucomicrobiales bacterium | reverse complement strand
AAAGAGAATCGGACTCCGGCGTATTATACGGATGAGGGATTGGGGACGGTATATCGGAGTGGGCGAGTGAGTCCTACGGTGAAGTGGAATTCAACGGGCTATCGGTTGCCGACGGAAGCGGAGTGGGAGAAGGCGGCGCGAGGCGGATTGAGCGGGCAGCGCTTTCCGTGGGGGAACACGATTAGCCGAAGCCAGGCGAACTACTACGGATACACTGGCTACAGCTACGATTTGGGGCCTGACGGCTCCAACCCGGCGTATGAGACTGGAGGCTCTCCCTACACGAGTCCGGTGGGATCGTATGCGCCCAACGGGTATGGGTTGTATGACATGGCGGGGAATGTGTTTGAGTGGTGCTGGGATCGCTATGGGACGCCCTATGCCGGGGGCACGGATCCGCATGGTGCTGCTACGGGCTCCTACCGCGTGCTGCGCGGCGGCGACTGGATCGACTACGCCTACGGCGCGCGCTGTGCCTACCGCCTCGACTTCCTCCCGGACTACGCATACTACGACGTTGGCTTTCGGTGTGTGAGGGGGCTTTAATTTTTGCTCTTTTACTCTTTTACCCTCTTGCCAGCCCCGCGCAGCGGCGGAATTTTTCTGGGGAAAAACAGACCAGGCTGAAAGCGAAGCCACGCACGTCAGGCGCGTCGCTGGCCCTAGCAGACCGCGACCTGGAGCCGCTGTGGAAGGACATTGCGGAGAAGAAAACGGAATGAGCGCGGAGGATTTGTCCCGCATTTTGAGTGCAAGCCGGAACTTGAGCGCGATGATCCTGCGCGGCGAACGGCAGTTGACGCTGACGCACGGCCGCACGCTGGCAAAGTATTTCAGCGTGTCCGCCGACTTGTTTCTGCCGTGAGCGGCGGTCTTGACCAGGCTTATTCACCGTGACCGTGTGCGAACGCCGCCATCTGCAAGTAGATTTTTTCTACGAAGTGCTGAACTGTGCCGCGCCCTCGTGGAGCAGATTGCCGGGCGTGTTTCGACGGCTCTATTTCTCGCGAGCCGAACTCTCCGGCTCAGCCAGACGGTAGCTCGTATTCCGGCCTCCACCCGAGTCTTGAACCAGAATGTTTCGGCCGAGCAAAGTGGTTATATCCCGCAAGGCCGTATCCGCAGAACATTTGGCGAGCTTGGCATATTTAGAAGTGGAGAGCTTACCTTCAAAATCATCCAGCAGCCGGTTGATCACCGTGCGCTGCCTTTCATTGACCGGCGACTGGTGGTTGATCCGCTCCCAGGTTTTTGCTTTTCGCAGAACGCCGGCCAGACCCTCTTCCGCCCCCGCAATGGCCCGGCCCAGACAGCCCAGAAACCATTCCAGCCACGAAGTAATGTCCGGGCCGCCTTTCTGGCTTTGCTCCAGGTTCAGGTAATACTGTTTTTTCTCGGCTTCGATCTGCGTGGACATGCTGTAGAACCGTTCCGTCGTGCCTTCCGCCCGCGCCAGTGCCATGTCGGCAATCGCCCGGCTGATGCGTCCGTTGCCATCTTCAAACGGATGGATGGTCACGAACCAGAAATGGGCGATGCCCGCTTTCAGCACCGGATCGACGCCGCGCGCCGTCCTGAACCATTTCAGAAAGGCCGACACCTCACGGCGCAACCGGTCCGCCGCCGGGGCTTCAAAATGAACCCGCTCGCGCCCCATCGGGCCGGACACCACCTGCATCGGGCCGATGGCAGCCGGACGCCAGGCCCCGACCGTGATCCGTCGCATCCCGCTCCGGCCGGTCGGAAACAAGGAGGCGTGCCAGCCAAACAACCGCTCCGCCGTCAACGGATCGGCGTACTTTTGCGTGGCGTCGAGCATCATTTCCACCACGCCCTCCACGTCACGGCTGGCCGGCACCTGGCCACCAAAATCAAGACCCAGCCGGCGCGCGATGGAAGACCGCACCTGTGCGGCATCCAGCAGCGCGCCCTCGATGGCGCTCGACTTGATGACATCGGCGGTCAGCGTGGTCAGACTGGCCTCGGCGCGCAGCCGGAAGCCCAGACCCTCCATTCGTCCAAGCAAACGCCCCTGCCGATGCCGGACCTCCGCCAGCAAGGGCAGCAGCCGGGCATCGTCCCACCGCAGATTCGGCCAGTCTGATTTTTCGTGGATGTAGCGCACGTTTTTATTCTCCGCTGAACCTGCGGTGATTGGCAACCACTATTCGCCGCACGATATGCGGTGAATAAGGCGGGGATTCGCCGCACCATCACCCATTCCGGCCTGGGCGCGGGCAGGCCGTCGAACTTTTGCAACGGACCGAGCATTCTACTGGCGACATGGGGTGTGAGAACGTCGCTCTTTTGCCCAAAATTCCGGGAGCGAAAATCTATCAGGGCAAGTTCCGGCTGCAAACGTAAAGTAAAGGGGGGCAGTCCCACAGATTGAAACAGTCCCCCTGTTTGGGCAGGCATCCACGCATGGCGAGAAAGCTACGCATGGAGTATCCGGGCGCGATTTACCACGTGATGAATCGCGGCGACCGGCGGGAAGCGATCTTCCTCGCTGACCAGGATCGGGAGTTGTTCGTCGCCACGCTGGCGGAGTCGTGCGTGAAAGCTGATTGGCAGGTCCAGTAAAGGAGCCAGAGGAACGGTCCGCCGCCGCTGGTCCCGGCCCGCTCGCCTCCGCACGCGAGAGCGTGGACCCGCGAACCGTGGGAGGACGTGGATCCGATGCCCGATTACGAAAACGTCCTGACCGACTGACCCGACCCAGTGCGCCGAATGAAGAGAGGCCGCCTGAGCCCGCCGGTGGGGTGTGCCCCGGTGCGGCCACGATCGCTCCGTTTCTCCCTGAATTCCCTCCAGCGACGACCCGTCCGCCCGCGGCAACGGACGCGCGCCCTTACCGAAACAGCGAAAAAGCCGGAAAACCGTGATTAACATTCCCGCCCACAAGCAGAAACTCCGCAAAGATGATCCCGACGCAAAAGCAAGTCTCCTTGAACCGCGGAGCGTCCAGAAAGCAAATTCCTATCAGTTCGCGGCTAACGCGTATCGCCTGCCTGTAAGATGGATTCAATTCGATCATAATATTTTTGGGGATAATACCAAATATTACGATCACTTTGCCTCGATTGGAAGGCCTCAAGAAACGTTCATCGATGCTCTCTTTTACAAGAAAATACCCGTCGAAACGCTGCTGGAGCAAATAGATTTTTATGAAATCCGGATCGATCTTGAGAAGTTATGGGATGCGAGTATTTTTCACAAAGACGAAATATCAAGATACATACGCTATCAAATGACTGAGAATTCTCCCAAAATGGATAAAACCTAGAGTGACTGCCTAAACGCGGAGCGTCCAGAAAGCAAATTCCTATCAGTAACCCCGTTGTCTCGTTCAAATTAAAACAGCTTTTCGTTCGCCACGGAGTTTGATGAGGACGCGGGCGAAGTGCGGCTGGTGCTGGTTTGCCTGAGATGCCGACAGCAGGAACAAGTAGGTGCGCAGTAGTTTTTCAGAAGTCGGAATCTGCATTGACACACGCGAATGGAAGCGCAAAGTCAGCGCAATATGACCATGAAAGCCATTTCTCAAAAAAAATCATTATGCCAGGTATTCACTTTGAATGCAGCAAATGCACTCAGCGAATTGATGCAGTAGAGGAATTGGCGGGCCAACTGGTCGTCTGCCCGACGTGCAAGGCAACGGTTAAAGTGCCGAACGGCTTCCTTAAATGCGTTTGCCAGCACTGCGGGCAACATGTTGAATTTCCAGAGTATGGAGCGGGCAGCACGGTTCCGTGTCCATCTTGTTCGCAACCCGTTCTTCTTGCGGTAACGAATTTGCAACCTAAGCCAATCAAGAAGGCGACTCGCAGCCGGAAGAAAAAAAGTGAATCAACGCCCACCGCCGAGAGCGAAGCTGCGATGGAGGAACAACGTGAGAGCAAATTTCAAGACGTGAGCATCACAATTCTTGCTAAAAGCTCTTCAGGAGGAAAATACAAAGTCACCTTCATCGGCGGCGAAACAACGGTGAGAGTTCACTGTAGTTGCCCTGCTGGCTCTTGCCATCAGCTTTGTTACCACAAAGTAAAATTGTTGGCTGGATGTGAGGAATTATTATTCGATCCGTATCAGCGAGGAATTCTTTTGACCGCTTTATCGTGGCCTCCGTTCAACTCCGTGAGAAACATTCTGCAATCAATGGAAAGTAAGTCCGCGCAAATTCGCGACATGGAGGTGAATGCATCGGAAAGTGTGAGCGATCAAGGCAATGGCTTTCTCATCACCACCCGAAATATTGAAGACTACGATAGCTATAAAAGACTTCAAAGAGAGCACGAAATAATTAAGGAAGCTTTGGAATCTGGACTGTTCAACGGCATTGGGCCGTTGACCGAAAAAGCACTTCAAGAACAATTGGCGAGTATCCCAACACGTCAGCAAGAGGTTCAATATCTTGCAGAGTTAGGTTTTAACGAGGAGAACTTGCATCAATACGAAACGACTAGCGAATTGCTTATGCGTGTTCTTCGACCGTTAGATTACGCCATCACTGGGACGATATACCGCTCAATAAACATTGATGGCAAACAAGCAGTTGAAATACCAATAGAACACATAATAAGGATTCAAATTGCTATTTCTCATTGGGATTATTGCCCCAAACTCCCCCGGTATGGCCCCCATTCTACATGGGTAATGCTCGAATCTAGCACGAATAATCCGCATCGTAGTCTGACGAAAAACGAACGAAAGGGTGTGCTGGATTTGATTTGTAGAGTGGTTCCACCAGATGTGTTTCTCTCACTAAAAGTCAAAGGAATCGAATCTTACAAACATGAACTCGACGAGAAGATCAAGAGTGGCATCGTGCCATAAGTATTCACACATCCGGGGACGCGCGAATTAAGCGAATTAAGGCCGTCACTGAACCGCGGAGCGTCCAGAAAGCAAATTCCTATCAGTGGGAAGACGGAAACAAAACATAGGAGGAATAATGCGCCAGTTTGTCGAGTTAGTCACGCGGCTTCATCCATCGCATTCTGCAATCACGGCGCTTGCAGCCGGTAGAAGCGCGAGCCATTCGGCGCAGCGGGCAGCGTCACACGCCATTGGTTGTTGGAGAGGACGGTGGCGTTGATCGCGGCTGTCCAGAGGACGGGCGGCGTGAGGCACTTGGTCGCGTCATGGTGAGGTTGGAGGAATGGCGCTTCATCTGGCCGTGGCGAAGTCCGGTCTCAGCACGCGCCCCGGCACCGCAGTGTTCTCAAGGTGTGGTTCACTCCTAGATTAGGCGTATTGCTTTTTCTCACGTGATTCATCTGCTCTATAGCAAGAACGTGGCCTTGGCAGATTGGCTTGCGCATTCGACAGCCACCCCTACTCCAGCCGCACTTTTAAGCGGAAGAACTGCGCCGGGTCGGATGAGGGCGGGTTGATGAATGTTTTGGGGCTGCCGTCGCCGAGCACGTTCGTTGCTCCGGCGACCAACTGCCAGTTGCCGGGTGCGAGATCGGTGCTGCTTTGCAAATCGTAACGCAGATTCTTACCGATGAAGCCGGCGGTCGCGGCGGTGATGGTGGGGAAGGTCACGACGATGTCTCCGTTGGTCCGCGCGATGTTCAGCGTCGGGGCGATGTGTTCGTTTCCGGCGAAGGGATTGGAGGAGATTGCTTTCACGTCCACGTAGTCGCCTGGCTCGCCGTTGAAGGCGGGGTCGAAGCGCAGTTGCGTGATGAGGCCGGACCACGTGCCGGTGGCGGCGAGGTTGAGTTCGTAGGTGTGGTATTGTCCGTCCGCGACCACGGGAAAGATGAGGCTCTGCGCCTGCGACAAACCGCCGGTGCTGTTCTTTTCCCAAAACACCTGGCCGTTGGCGCGTCCGGCGGGATTGGCGATTTGGAAGGCGGCGCGGATGTAGAGTTTCGGCACGTCGGCGGCGGCGAACGCGGTGTGGGGCGACCACATTTGCGGGTCGCCGCTGTTGAGGTTGACGCGGACGCGCTGGCTCACGAGCGGCCAGCCGGAATCAGTCGTTTGCTCGTAGCGCCAGTGCTTGCGGTCCTTTTCGAAAACGAAGTCGCACGCGGGCCGGTATGGCTGGGCGTAAACGTGGGCGCGGATTTCGGTGAGCGTGCCGAGGATGAGTTGATACGTGTAGGTGTGCTCGATGTTGCTATCGATCACCTCCCGATGAAGCGGCGAGATGTAGCCGGTGGGATCGTCATACGTGCCGCCGCTGCCGGGCGTGCCTGCGAATCCGCCGACGAAATAAACCGCGCCGGGATGATAAACGCCGAGGCCCCAGTCGCTCGTATTGAGCAGCGCGGCCCAGCTTTCCGTTGCACGCCAGTAGAGCCACGGCGGCGGCGTGTTTGGAAAAACGGTCGTCGCGCCGCCGGTGAACGGTGCGTTGCCGTTGTAGCTGACGAGCCGAAACAAATCGCCGTTGGTGTAAACCGCGGGCAGTTCCTGATCCCGAGCGGTGAATTGCTGCGCAGTGTCCGTCCGGAAATTCACGAGCCGGTTTTTCACGGTGACGACTTTGCTGCTGAGCGTGATCCACGATTCAAAGGTGCATTCGCCATCCACATTGTTGAGCGCCCACTGCTTCGGGCGGCACTTCACGTAGAGCGTCTGGCCGTCGTTCGTGTGCGCGAGGACGGTGGACGGGTTGTAATAAACATCGCCGGTCTGGATGGGATTCCACGGCCAGTTCGGCCAGCCCGGATGCATGTTCCCGGCGGGATCGTAGGGCTGCGGTCCGGAATAGAATGACTGCTGGATTTGCCGGCCGAGGTCGTAGTTGTTGATGACGTTGTTCGTGGTGCCCGATTGCGAGAGATACGTGATGGCACCGCCTTTCCCGAGGTCCGCGCCGATTTTCACGACGCCGTTGTCGAGGAAGCTGTGGTTGATGGCGGGGAGCACGTTGCTCACGGCGAAATCATCCAGCGTGTAGCCGCCTTCCTTCGGGTCGGTGTCGCTGCCCGGCCCGTTGTCATCGGCCCAGAGCAGATAGAGCCTCGTGCCCGGCGCCCATGTGCCGACATTGACCGTCCCGCTGACCGTCTGGTTCGGGCTGTTGTTGTCGAACACGGACAAGCTGGGAATAAGCTGCCACGAGCCGGGCGCTCCCGTGCGGCTGTAAAAGGCCCGGTGCCCGGCGACGCTCTCGTTGACCGGGCGGTTGTGCCACTGTCCCCACGCGTAGCTGACGTTGAACGAGGAAACATTGGCCCCGGTGGCGTTGAGCATTTTCGCCATGAGAACGAGGTAGTCATTGGCCGAAGCGCGCGTCTGGAGGCAGCGCAGCGCACCGACGCCCGTGCCGTTGTTCCAGCGCGCGAGAGTATTGACCGTAGGCGGCCACGAACCAGTGGAGGGCAGCGCGGTGGTGATGCTGGCGGCATTGAGCGTGGAGACCGCAACATCCAGCGCCGTCGCGGTGGTGTAAGTGCCCGCCGCAGTGCCGACGGAAAGAGTGGTCCAGTCCCCGGATGCCGGTGCGGTATCGAATCGCAGCGGCCCCACCCCGACCGGCGTCACGCGAATGTCGGCGACTGCGGGCACGGTGAAGACCGCGAGCAGCAGCGCTATGAGGAGTGTATGGTTCACGGCGATTGCAGACGGTAGAACCGTGAGCCATTCGGCGCAACCGGCAAGGTGACGCGCCACTGAACCGCGGAGCGTCCAGAAAGCAAATTTCTATCAGTTCCGCCCGCAAGGAATGTGTTGCCTCCCGACCGGGCTGTGGCAGTTTAGGCTCAGCTTTTGAAATTATGAACAAACCAAAAATTATTGCTTACTTGAAACCGAGCTGCGGCTGGAGCCAGGGCGTGCGCGCCATCATGCGCAAATACGACCTGCCCTTCGAGGACCGCGATATCATCAACGACCCGGTCCAGCGCCAGGAAATGATCGAGAAGAGCGGGCAGATGCTCAGTCCCTGCGTCGAGATCGAGGGCCGGATGCTGCCGGACATCAGCGGCGAGGAGGTCGAGGCCTTTCTGCTGGCCAACCGACTCGTCGGCACCACCGACAAACTGGCCGATGCGCCGACCAACCAGCCTTGCGCCCACGAGATGCCCCAATCCGCGCCGCTCGCCTTCCGCCGGTAATTGTTTTTCTGGCGCCCGCCATCAGGCCGCGAAGAATTTTCTTCGCGGCCTTTTTCTTGGGGGACAGCCGAAGCCCTGCGAGGGCCGGCATCCCGGCCGGCGGGTTCGTGTTCGCCCCGCCGGCCACGCGCCTGGTCCGAGTTTCTCGAACCGTGTCAGGATGCGCCCGCGGTTCACCATCCGGCGACGGCATCGGCGATGTTGCAATCCGAAGGAGCGGACGTGTAGGATAGCGCGTCCCGCATGTTCAATCCGCAAACCAATTTGAGAGCAAGATCAGCGCTGCTGACCGGCGCTTCATGTCATTTGCGTGGAATTATCTCCCGCCGCGGGGCGTCGATTCCAGCCGGAATGACTCATCCATGAAGATTCCAGCCTTGATCGCGTCCGCCATCCGCCCGGCGGCGGCGCTGCTGCTCGCGGCGGGAATTTTCACCGGCTGCGACCAGCGCGCCGAGAAGAAGCCGGTCACCCACGAGTATCATGGCGTGATCGTCACGAATGATTACGAATGGCTGGAGAACGCGGGCGACCGGGCGGTGCGAAGCTGGAGCAAGGCGCAAAACCGGAAAGCCCGCTCCGTCCTCGACGACCTGCCGACGCGTGATCTCCTGCGCGATCAACTGGAGCGGATGTACGCCAAGGCCTCGCCGAACTACTCCGCTCTGGCGTGGCGCGCGGGAAAATTGTTCCTCCTGAAATTCCAACCCCCGGCGCAGCAGCCCGTCCTGATCACGTTGAACGGCCAGATCGACCTGAAGAGCGAGCGGGTGGTGCTCGACCCGAATCAATTGAGCCGCGATGGCTCGACGAGCATCGACTGGTTCGTGCCCTCGGCCGACGGCAAACTCGTGGCGGTTTCCCTCTCCGAGAAAGGCAGCGAGGACGGGACGCTCCACCTCTACGAAACGGCGACGGGCAAGAAGCTCCCGGACGTCCTGCCGCGCGCGCAGTATCCGACCGGCGGCGGGAGCGCGGCCTGGAACGCGGACGGTTCGGGCCTTTATTACACGCGCTATCCGGCGAAGGGCGAGCGCGACGAGGCCGACCTGCATTTCTATCAGCAGGTTTATTTTCACAAGCTCGGCACGGCGGCGGAGCAGGACAAGCTGGAGCTGTGGAAGGGCCTGCCGCGCATTGCCGAGATCGAACTGGAATCCAGCCAGGACGGGCGGCATCTGCTCGCGCGCGTGGCCAACGGCGACGGCGGCGCATTCGCGCATTACCTGCGGACACCCGAGGGCCAATGGAAGCAGGTGTCGCGCTTCGAGGACGGAATCAAGGAAGTGGAGTTCGGACGCGACCCGCTCTACGTCGAGCACGGCCGGGACGATTCGCTCTATCTGCTCTCGGTCAAGGACGCGCCGAACGGAGCGATTCTCCGCGTGCCGTTGCTCAAGCCGGACCTGGCGAGCGCGTTCACGGTGATGCGGGAAGGCATCTTCGCCATCCAAAAATTCAAGCCGACGGCCAGCGGGCTGGCGATTATCATCCAGCGGGGCGGCCCGGAACAATTGATCTACCGGGATTTTTTCAACCCGGCGTTGAGCGGGCCGAGCAGCCGCTCGGACCGGCCGGATTTCAGGATTCCCCATGCCGTCCGGCAGTTGCTGGTGACGCACGGCGACGAAATTCTGTTCCGCACCGAGACCTTCACCGAACCGTTCACCTGGTGGCGCTACGACACGAACAAGGACCGCGACAAGGGCGAGGCCACGGCGCTGCGCGGCACGTCGCCGGTGTCGTTCGCCAATGTGGAGACGGTGCGGGCGCTGGCGAAGTCAAAGGACGGAACCCCGGTGCCGATGACCATCCTGCGCCGGAAGGGCACGCGGCTCAACGGCGAGAATCCGACCTTGCTGACCGGTTACGGCGGCTACGGGATCAGCCGCACGCCGGGCTTTGATTTCACGCGGCACCTCTGGCTCGAACAGGGCGGCGTGATCGCGGTGGCGAACCTCCGCGGCGGCGGCGAATTCGGGGAACGCTGGCACGAGGAAGGCCAGCTCTTGAAAAAGCAAAATGTCTTCGATGATTTCGCGGCCTGCGCCGAATGGCTGGTGCGCTCGAACTACACGAAGCCGGCGCGGCTCGCCCTCGAAGGCGGGAGCAACGGCGGGCTGTTGATGGGCGCGATGCTCACCCAGCATCCCGACGCCATGCGGGCGGTGGTTTCCCACGTCGGAATTTACGACATGCTACGCGTGGAACTGGACCCGAACGGCGCGTTCAACGTGACCGAGTTTGGCAGCGTGCAAGACAAGGCGCAGTTCCAGGCGCTCCAGGCCTACTCGCCGTATCACCAGGTGCAGGACCATGTGAAATATCCCGCCGTGCTCATGCTCACCGGCGAGCACGACGGCCGCGTGAACCCGGCCCACTCGCGGAAGATGGTCGCGCGGCTGCAGGCGGCGACCGGCTCCACGAACCCGGTGCTCCTCCGCACCAGCGCCAGCAGCGGGCACGGCGCCGGCACGGGCCTGCGGGAGCGGATCGGCCAGATCGCGGATGTCCAGGCGTTCCTGATGGAGCAACTGGGCCTGGAGTATTCGCCGGTCGAGCGCGGCCCGTGGAGCGGCGGCGTGACCGACACTTCCGCGATCATCAAGGCGAAGCTGCCGCGCGCCGGCCTGTCCGCGCGCCTGTTCGTCAGCAAGAACCCGCTGCTGACCTCGCCCAAGAAACTCTCCGCCGTGATCTCGGAAACCAACCGCTACAACCTCGTCGCGTTTTCC
The DNA here is from genome assembly GCA_947502425.1 of Verrucomicrobiales bacterium. Classification (GTDB taxonomy): domain Bacteria; phylum Verrucomicrobiota; class Verrucomicrobiia; order Limisphaerales; family SIBH01; genus SIBH01. The sequence goes on along the minus strand of CANMZY010000003.1, from coordinate 16,764 downwards.
GTCAAGAATCTGGAACCGGACACGCAATATCATTACGCGCTGGAAATCGACGGCCTCCTGGTCCGGGGGAAACGAGGTGAGTTCCGCACCTTCCCCAAGCCCGGCCCGGCCTCCTTCAAAATCGCCTTCGCCTCCTGCAGCCGCACGGCCTCGACCCGCGACGTCTTCGACCGCATCCGCGAGCATCATCCGCTCTTTTACATGAACATGGGGGACTTTCATTATCTGGACATCAACAGCGACCGGCCCGCGCTCTTCCGCGCCGCCTATGACACCGTGCTCGCCTCGCCGCAGCAGGCCGATCTCTACCGCGCCGTGCCGTTCGTTTACATGTGGGACGACCATGATTACGGCGGCAACAACGCGACCCGCAAATCCAAGTCGCACCAGGCGGCACGCGGCACCTACGACGAGTATGTGCCGCATTATCCGTTCGCCGATCCGCTCCTGGCCGCGCCCATTGCCCAGTCGTTTGCCGTGGGCCGCGTGAAGTTCATCCTCACCGACCTGCGCTCGGACCGGGATGATCCGAACGACAAGGATGACGCCAAGAAATCCATGATGGGCGACCGGCAAAAGGCGTGGTTCAAGCAGGAACTGCTGGCGGCCAACGGCAAATATCCCTTGATCTGCTGGGTAAGTCCCGTCCCGTGGATCGGCACCAAGGGAACCGCCCCCTATGCCGGCGTGCTGGCCAACCAGTTCGGCTGGATTCATCACACCAAGGTCTCGACTAATGCCACCGCGACCAATCTGGCGGTGAACCTCCCGGAAATTTATTCGGACGAACCCGAGGCCGCCGCCGGCGCGACCAACCGGGTGGTGGTCTGGCAGTCGAGTTTGTTTCCGAACAACACGTCCGGCAACGCGGTGGACGGCAACACCCGTTCGTTCAGCCACACGGCGGACCGCCCCAACAGTCATTGGATGGCGGATCTCGGCCAGGCCACGCGCCTCGACCGGATTGAAATCGTCAACCGCATCGACTGCTGCGCCAACCGCCTGGGCGGACTGGTGGTGCGCTTCTTCGACGCTGGCTCCAACAGCCTCTCCTCGGTGGTGATCCCCGACACCGAGGCCGGCGGCATCTTCGAGCACCAGTTGGAACCGGGCACGCAGGTCCGCTGGATCCACGTGGGCCTCGAGAACGGCCAGCGTAACGGCGGGGGTAATTTTTACGTCACACTCGCCGAGGTCCGGGCCTTTTCCGGCGAAACGGATCTCCTGGCCTCCGCCATCGGCCTGACTCTGCCCGGAGAAAAAAACACCGCCCAGTACGGCCCGTCGCTCAAGGACAATGACCGGGATGACTGGAGCGCCTACACCACCGAACGCCGCGAGATCGCCGACTTCATTAAGTCGAACCACATTGCCGGCGTCTGCATCCTGCATGGGGATTCCCACATGCTGGCGGCGGATGACGGCCAGAACGCGGACTACGCCACCGGCGGCGGCGCGCGCCTCCCGGTGATGTGCGCCGGGCCGCTCGATCAAAATCCCTCGTTGAAAGGCGGGCCGTACAGCCAGGGCGTTTACCGCGTGCGCGACAAGGACGGCGAAAGCGGCTTCGGCCTACTCACCGTCACGGACGAGGGCGGAACCATCGACGTCTCCTTCAGCGGACGGAACAACAAGAACGAGGAGAAAATTTCCCTGAAGTTCAGCGTGCCGGCCAAACCCGCCGACGCGAAGTAAGATGAACCCTTCATTCGAGCGTATGAAATTCAATGCCACCGCCGTCCTCGTCCTGCTGCTCATCGCCGGGACGCTGACCGCCGCCTTCGGCCAGGCGGCCGTGGACAAAAAGCGGTTCGAGGGCGTCTGGAAATGGACCTTCACCATGCCGGACGGCGGAGAGGTGACGCCGCAGATAAAGTTCACCCTGCATGGCGACAAGCTGGCCGGCACGACCCGGTTCCGTCCCGGCTCGGATGCGCCGCTGGCGAACATCCTGTTGCAGGGCGACCAGGTGAGCTTCGAGGTCGTGCGCGAGCGGGATGGCGAGCGGATCATCACCCGTTACCGCGGCGGGTTGAGCGGCCATGTCATCAAGGGCAGGATCGTCACCAAGGCGAACGGCGTGGAGCAGAGCCACGCCTGGGAGGCGCGCCGCGTCGGCTCCGTCGAGGGCGCGTGGAAATGGCCCACCGTGGTCCGCAACCAGCCGATGGATTCCAAGATCAACTTGAAACTGGAGGACGACCGGCTCACGGGAAAAATGACCGGGGTCCGCGGCATTGACTACGATCTGCACCGCGGACTTTTCCGGGACGGCCAGGTCTCCTTCGAGACGGAACGAATCGGCCGCGACGGTGAAAAATACACCAACCGCTATTACGGAAAATTTTCCGGCGACCGGATCGTCGGCAAGATGGAGACATCCGCGGCTGGCGCCAAACACACCAACGACTGGAATGCCGTCCGGGCGGAGTGATCCTTCCTCCGGCCGGTCTGCTCAACTCCCCTGCCCCGGCGCTTCGAGGTGCTCATCCAGTCTGGCCCGCAAGAGTTCGATCAGGTCGGGGTCCATGAAGGAATAGTCGTCGGGAATGTGCAGGCAGATCAGCCGTTTTCCCGTCAGGACGTCCGCGAACTTCTCCTCCAGCCGGTGGACGTGCTTCTTCTCCATGCAAAAAATCAAGTCCGCCCAGCCGAGCAGCCCGGCCGTGACCTTGATCCTTGCGCCCGCCTCCGTGCCCGCCGACTTCAGGGCGTAGCCGCGAACGCCCTCGTAAATTTTCTCCGCCGTCAGGCTGCGCCATTTGTTCTAGCTGCACACAAAGAGAATTTTCAATGGCTGGCTCATCGGCGCATCTTAGTTTTTATAACCCGGTTGGAGGTTCCTGGCCGCTCACCCTCACCCCGGCCCTCTCACGCTGTGAGAGGGGGCCGCGGTGAGGGTGAAAAGCTGGGAAACCCCGTGAGCCACGAAACCCGCCGACACCGGCACTGTCCTGCAAATATCCGTGATGCGCCTCTGGGATCATGCTCCAGACCACTGAAACCACCTCCGCCTACTTCGTGACGCTCGAACCATGCCGCGTGGTCAGCTCGTAGGTGAACGTCTGCTTCTCGCGGGCTTTGAGCGGCAGGACGAATTTGACCTTGGTGGCGTCCACCTTTTCGTATTTGGCATCTGTTACCAGCGTCCAGTCACCGGAGAAATTTCTGCGCACGTCCAGCATCACGTCAATGTCCTTGGTGTTCTGCGCCTCTACCTGCCAGGTCTCCTTGATCGTCCACCCCTGCACATGGCCGTTCGGATCGAACTTCAGATCCGTCTTCGTCCAGTTCATCAGGACCGGCTTCACGAGCACCTCCGCGTCCGCGCCCAGCTCCATTTCCACCGCCTCGTTCACCGGGATGTATTTGACGCTGGTGCGCCCGACGAAGGCATAGAGCTTGTCATCCGTCGCGAACCGAAACGCCTTCACGGCCCCGTCGGGCAGCGGCTCCGTGCCGAGCTTGCTGGCCACGGAATTGGTGAACTGGTAGTAGCGCATCACCTGGTCACCCCACTGTTCGCGCTCGAACTTGTAGTAGCTGGTGATGGGAACCGACTTGGCGGCGAAGGATGGCAGGCGTTTGGCCCAGCCATTCAGAATCGTGTCGCGTCCCTCCACAGTGTAGAGAAAATATTCCGAGAGACCTTGCTTGACGATTTCCTTGCGTTTCTGTTGCTCACGCCCGCCGCCACCGACTGCCCCGTTGGCATAACCAAGTTCGATGGACTGAAACATCTCCTTGTCTTCCAGAACGGCGAGCGCCCCGTCTTCGAAGCTCTTGTTGTCCCGGCGCCCACTGCGGGGCTTCGACAGATCGACGATGCTCTCCACCAGCCGGATCACGCCCACCACCAGCCGCACCTGGGCATTCTCGTAACCTTCGCCGGAACGGTTGGTCACCCGCACCGCGCCCGCCAAGTCCATCGCCTTCTCGTCCCGGCCCGCTTCCGCTACGTAATCCGCCGCCCAGGTGATGCCACTGGTGAAATAACGAATCTCCACCTGCACCTCGCCGGCGAAGTCACTCTGGATGCGCCATTCCAGAGTGTGCGCGACGCGCGGCGGGAAGCTCACGTCCAGCACGTCCACCTGGTCGGCGTGGGTCAGCGGGCGAAATTCCACCGAGGTCGGGTCAATCAAGGTGTTGGCCCAGGAAAATTCCAGCTTGTTGATCCCTTTGCGAAACGTGAGCACGCGGGTCTCCTTGACCAGCGTGAGATCGGCGGAGTTGTAGATGGTCAACTGCACCGTGTCCCGGTCGGGCAAGGTCACGACGTTGATGCGGGCCTGCGCCTCGAGCGCCGCCAGCCCCAGCAGGGAAAACGCCAGCCAGAAAAACTGGCGGCACGGAGCAAACCGGATTCGTTGACGGCGAGGCTTCATCATGTCGGCCTCATTTGGACGGAACGGCGGAAGAAAAGCTCCACAAATCTCCGCGCCGCTGGAGTTCAGACCTGTTGGACGGGCGTCGCGCCTGTCCCTGACTTTTCTAATTTCTTTGAAGATGGAGACAGGCGCGACGCCTGTCCTACGTTGAACCGCATCATTCAGCCCGCCGTGACCGCCGCCGCGCGTTTTCCTTCCATCATGTAATCCAGATAGGCCACGAGGTGCGCCTTCATTTCCTTGCGCGGCACGATCGCGTCGATCAGGCCGTGGTCGAGGAGGAATTCGGCGGTTTGAAAGCCCGGTGGCAGATCGGCCTGAGTGGTGTCCTTGATCACGCGCGGGCCGGCAAACCCGATCATCGCGCCCGGCTCCGCAATGATGAGATCGCCCACGCTGGCATAGCTAGCCATGACGCCGGCGGTGGTGGGATGGGTGAGGACGCTGAGGTAGGGAAGTTTCGCGCGGGCGTGATAGGCCAAGGCGGCGCAGGTCTTGGCCATTTGCATGAGGCTGAACATGCCTTCATACATCCGCGCCCCGCCGCTGGTGGAGATGATGATGACGGGGAGCTGCTTGGCGGTGCCGGCCTCGATCAGGCGCGTGAGTTTCTCGCCCACGACCGAACCCATCGAGCCGCCGAGAAAGGTGAAATCCATCACACCCAGCGCGACCCGCTGCGGGCCAATGCGGCCGATGCCGGTGATGACGGCGTCCTTCAGGCCGGTGGATTTCTGATACCCGTCGAGCTTGTCCCGATAGGAGGCGACGCCGGTGAATTCGAGGACATCGACGCTGACCATTTCGGCGTCCATCTCCTCGAAGGAGCAGGTCTCGACCAGGAAATGGATACGCTCGCGCGCGACGATGGGGAAATGGTGGGCGCATTTCGTGCAGACCTTCAGGTTCTCATCAAGTTCCTTGTCGAAAATCATCGTGGAGCACTTCGGGCATTTGGTCCAAAGCCCCTCCGGGATGTCACGCTTGCGGGTCTTCGCGCCGGTCGGCTTGGGCTTTTTGGAGAAGGCCGTCTCGACCGGGTTGTTGGGCGGAGTCACCGCCGGTTCGACAGTTTCCAGGCCCAGCGTCTTTTTCGTGAATGTCGTTGTCGCCATCAATTACATTTTGAACGCCGCCGCGCGGGAGTCCAGCGCGGATTTTCTACAAGCCGCGCGCCACCGTCCAGACACAGACCTCGGCGGCCCCGGCTTCGTTCAAAGCCCGCGCGCAGGCGCTGGTGGTGGCGCCGGTGGTCAGCACGTCATCCAGCAGCACGAAGCGTTGGCCGGCGAGGGAAACGTCCCCGCGGAGGGAAAAGGCGTTCTTCATGTTGGCGGCGCGTTCGGCCCGGGTCAGCAAGGTCTGGGTGCGCGTCGGTTCGGTCCGACGGAGCAAATCCGCGCGCACCGGAATGCCCGTAACGGCACTCAGGCGGCGGGCGAGGCGCCCGGCCTGGTTGAACTCGCGTTCCCGCTCGCGCAGGAAATGCAGCGGCACGGGCACGAGCGCGTCCCATTTCCCACCCGCCAACTCCGGCGCGGCGGCGCGGGCGAGCAGGTCGCCGAGGAAACTCTCAAACCAGAGCGCGCGGCTATACTTGTAGCGGTGAATCACCTCCAGCACGACCCCGCGCGCGACCACCGCCGAACGGGCGTGGGTGAAATGCAACTCCATCTCCTGGCAGTTGGCGCACGAGAAATTTTCCGTGATCGCGCCCTCGAAGGGCAGCCCGCAGCGTTCGCAGAGCGGCGGCTTGATGAAGCGCACCTGCTGCCAGCAGCCAGCGCAGACGTAGCCTTCGGCCGGCGTGGCGGACGCCTCATCGCAAAGCTGGCAGGCTTCGGGATAGAGAAAGCTCAGGCCGGCCTCGGTCCACTTTTTCAGCGGCGCTGGAAGTTCAAATAGCATGGGAGGCCGGGGCTGGTTTCAGTCCACGAATCAGGCGCGGCAGGAGCAGCAGCGCCAGCCAACTGTCGGTCGGCTTGCGTGAACCCCAGAGCCATTCCTCGCCGCCCGCCCGCCGGCGCACGGTCACGAGCGCGCAGAGCTTCGCCCAGAACACCCAACCCGCGTGCAGGCCGATGGAGAAATAAAGTTTGCCCGCGCGTTGATAGGCGAGGCCCAGGAAAATTCCCGAAAGCAGGAGCGTGAGAAATTCCGGCAGCAGCGTGTGCGTGTGCACCAGGCCGGCCAGCATCGGCGGCAGCGCCGCCAGGCCGGAAAACCAGTGAACCTCCGCCGGGGGCGCCGGCCGCTGGAAAAAGTACAGCAGCGAATAAATCACACTGCTGGCCAGCAGGGCCGCCGGCCAGCGATGCGCCTTGCGGAGCGCGATAGCCGCCGCCGCCAACCCGGCGGAGAGGACGCTTTGGCAAAAGGAGAGCACGGTCAGGTCGGCCCGGAACTTCCTGCCGCCGCCGAGCAGGACCAGCGCGGCGGCGCAGGCCAGCGTGCCCACCCCCAGCGCGAATCCCGCCGCCAGTTTCGGCCCTTGCCCGGAGGGTTTGACCAGTCCCAGCTCCGCCGCCGAGCGCGCGCCCAAGCTGCGGACCAGCGGCCACGAGCCGGCCAGCGCCAACCTCAGCAGCAGGCGTTGGACAGATTTAACAAAGGGAAACCCCGCTAGGCCGGCGCACAGGCTGGAGCCGGGGAAAGTTTGGGCCAGCCACTGCGCGAGCCACCAGGCCCACGGCGCCAGCGGGCCCGCGCCGAGTCCCACCAGCAAAGTAAAAAAGAGCAAGGCCCTGACCGGTCGCATCCCGAAAAATTAGAAAACGCCGCCCGCCCTGCCAAGCTGATAATCTTTGCCGCCGCGCCGCGCGCGTGCTAAAGAACGCGGCGCTCACTGTATGTCGTTTTCCGATCAACTCGAACTGCCCGCCGGCCCGTCGCCCCAGCCGGGACCGTTCGGGCGTTTCTACCTGCACGAACTGATCAACAGCGGCGGCATGGCCGACATCTGGCTGGCCACCGATTCCCAGCAGAAAACTTTCGCCCTCCGCCGGCTGCGCCGCACCTCCCGCTTTGACTTCACCGCGCGGAAACGCTTTCTGCGCGGCTGCGAAATCCTTTCCAAAATTCACAACCACGAAGGAGTCATCAGCTACGTCGAGCACGGCAAGATCGACGGCACGCCCTACCTCCTCATGGAATACGTGGAGGGCTACAACCTCAAGCAGCTTTACGGCCGGTCCGATCCGCTCCTCCAGGAAAACATTGGGAACATTCTCATCGACATGGCCGTCGCCTTGGAACACGTCCACGACAGCGGCTTCATGCACCTGGACTTCAAGCCGGAGAACATCCTCATCACCCGCAACGCCAGCGTGCGACTCGTCGATTTCGACCTCGCGCAGCCCATTCCGCCGCACCCCAAAAAAATGTCCAAGAACCCCGGCACGCCCGCCTACATGGCCCCGGAACAACTGCGCCGCCTGCCCATCGACCAGCGCGTGGACATCTTTGGCTTTGGCGTCTCCGCCTACGAACTGCTCACCAACAGCAAACCCTTCCCCGGCGAGTCACCCAATGAAGTCCTGCGTCTCCAGTGGGACCGGAGCAACTTCGTCCCCCCGCGCGACCACAACCCCGGCATCCCCCCCGCCCTCGAGAAGACGATTGTGAAATGCCTCGAGCGCGACCCGAACAAACGCCATCCCATCGTCAGCGTTCTCGTCCTGGAACTGAAAGCGGCGCTCTACGTCGAATAGTGGCGGAGCGCCGATCCGGCGAGTTCGGAACGCCTCCCTGAATCTCGCCGGGGCGGAGGTCGGCCCTCCGGGCCTTGTCCGTTGTCCTCACCCGCCGGGGCGCACCGCGCACCGCCCCCGAATGCGGACGGAGCGCGGCGGTATCGCGGAGACCAACCGCAGCAAGTCCGAATGTCGAACCGTGTAGAATACTCTGAACGCGCCCAGCCATGCGTATCTGCTGCGTTTGGTCCCGCACGGCGCGGGACACAGCCGCGCTCCGGGGGCAGGATGCGGATACCCCCATCCCGCCGAATGCCGGGAAAATTTCCTTGCTAGGACGGTGAAATCGCGTTTGATTGCGCGGAGCGCGGAGAGATGGCTGAGTGGCCTAAAGCGCAGGTTTGCTAAACCTGTGATGGAGCAATCCATCCGAGGGTTCGAATCCCTCTCTCTCCGCCATTTTCACCCTACCCCCGCCGGCTGGCCGACCGGCCCGGAAGGTTGATTCGCTGAAATGATTCCGAACCGGAAATTTCTTTACCTCGCGATCAGCCTGTCCGGCTGGCTCGCACCGCTTCAGCCCGCGCCCGCCGCCGCGCCCACGGCGGAGCAGTTGGACTTCTTCGAAAAGAAAATCCACCCCGTGCTGGTCGATCGCTGCCATGAATGTCACAGCCCGGAGGCGAAGAAAATCAAAGGAGGCCTCCTGCTCGACACCCGCGCGTCCATCCTCCAAGGCGGCGATCACGGCCCGGCCCTCGTCCCCGGCGACCCGGAAAAAAGCCTGCTCATCCAGCCCGTCCGCTATCAAGACGAGAAGCTGCAGATGCCGCCCAAGCACCCCCTCACGCCCGCGCAAGTGGCCGACTTCGAGGCCTGGGTGAAAATGGGCGCGCCCGATCCGCGCGCCCGGTCCGCCACCAACCCCGCCCCGCCGCCGGCCATGAAGAACCAACGCCGGCCAAAAAAATTCATCGACCAGTTCATCCACGCGAAACTGGAGGCGCAGCCCATGACGCCGGTGGCGGCCACCGATAAGCGCGTGCTGATCCGCCGGGCCACATTCGACCTGACCGGCCTGCCGCCCACGCCGGAAGAGGTCGAGGCGTTTCTCGCCGACGGATCGTCCAGGGCGTTTGCCAAGGTGATCGACCTCCTGCTCGCGTCGCCTCGCTAAGGCGAACGCTGGGGCCGTCACTGGCTGGACGTGGCGCGCTACGCGGACACGGCCGGCGACAGCGCGGATTACACTGTACCCCAGGCCCACCGCTACCGCGACTACGTCATCGAGGCCTTCAACCACGACAAGCCGTTCGACCAGTTCATCCGCGAGCAGCTTGCGGGAGACCTGCTGCCCGCAGACAACGAAGCCCAGCGCCACAAGCGTCTGATCGCCACCAGCTTCATCGCCAGCGCCCGGCGCTTCGGCGTCAACCAGGAGATGCACCTAACCATCGAGGACACCATCGACATGACCAGCCAGGCGTTCCTCGGCCTGACCACGGGTTGGGCCTGCTGCCACGATCACAAATACGATCCGATTCCCACGCAGGACTATTATGCGCTCTACGGAATTTTCAGCAGCATGCGCTATCCTTATCCCGGCTCCGAGAAAAACCGGCGGCAGAAAGACTTCGTGCCGCTCATTGCCAAGGAAGAGGTGGACCTGATCGGTCTGCCGTTTCAGGCGAAGCTCGATGCCGCCGAGATCGAAGTCAAAAAGCTGAAGGAAGAACTGCAGACGGCGAAAGCGGCGGCCAGAAAATTCGCCACCACCAACGCTCCACCGGCCGCGCGCACCGCCAGCGGCTCGACGCCGAGGCGATCCGTGACGCCATGCTCTTCGTCAGCGGTGGGCTGGACCTGACGCCGGGCGGGGCGCACCCGTTTCCGCCGGAGTCCAAGTGGTCGTTCACGCAGCACGCGCAGTTCAACGCCGTCTATGAAAGCCGCCGGCGCAGCGTTTATCTCATTCAGCAGCGCATCAAGAAGCATCCTTTCTTCGCCACCTTCGACGGCGCGGACGCCAACGCCAGCACCGCCGCGCGCCAGGTCAGCACCACGCCGTTGCAGGCACTCTTCATGATGAACGACCCGTTCGCCCACGAGCAGGCGGAGAAGTTCCCGGCCCGCCCGCTCGCCGCCGCCTCCACGGAAACCAAACGCCTCGACCTAGCCTGGCGGCTAGCGTTCGCCCGGCCGCCCACGCGCGAAGAAGCGAAGGACGCGGCGGAGTATTTGCAGCAGCACTGGCTCCGGCTGGAAGCGAAACAGATTCCCGTCGAACAGCGGCCCCTCCTCCTCTGGGCCAGCCTCGCGCGCGTGCTCCTCGGCAGCAACGAATTCTTGTTCGTGGATTGAGCGCTGGGCGCACCGGTTCCGGCACGCGCCTTTCGCGCAGTTGATTTCACCACCGGTTACCTTAACACTCCCCGCATCAGCCGGCCTTTCGCACGACCATGAAACGACGCGCCTTTCTCAAGCACTCCGCCGTCCTCACCGCCGGGGCCGCGCTCGCCGCGCCTTTCCGCCACGCCGCCTCGGCCGCCGACGCGAAAGCTCCCGACGACGCCGTGGTCATCGACCCGAAGCCGCTCTTCGACATCTCGCCGCGCCTCTACCTGCAGTTCATGGAACCGCTCGGCGCGACGGATTCGGCGATCGAGGCCTCCTGGTCCTACGACGCGGATGACTGGCGGAAAGATTTCGTCGCGACCACGCGCGACCTCGCGCCGGACGTAATGCGTTACGGTGGGTTGTTCAGCCGTTACTACCAATGGCGCGAAGGCGTCGGCCCCGTGGAGAAACGCCCGTGGATGCGGAACTACGTCTGGGGCGGCAAGGAGACGAACCGCGTGGGCACGCACGAGTTCGCGGACTTCTGCAAACGCACCGGCGCGGAGCCGCTGTATTGCGTGAACTTCCTTGGCGACGGCCACGCCGCCTACGCGAAGACACGCGAGGGCGACCGCACCGGCAACGCGCAGGAGGCGGCGGACTGGGTGGCCTACGCGAACGACCCGGACAGCACCGAACGCAAGGCCCACGGCCACGCGGAGCCTTACGGCATCAAGCTCTGGCAGCTCGGCAACGAGACGAACTACGGTTCCGGCGGCTTCACGAAAGACCAGGCCATCGCCACGACCCTCGAGTTTGCCAAGGCCATGCGCGCCCGCGATCCGAAGGTGCAGCTCATCGGCTGGGGCGATAACGGCTGGGCCGCCGACCTCGCGACCCGCGCGGGCGACCAGCTTGATTTTGTGGCCGTCCACATGATGAGCCAGACGCCCTTGCGAAAGGACACGGTGCTGAACGGCCTCGAGTATCAACGCGCGCCGGAGCGGGCCTGGGAGGAGTTGCTGGAACTCACGCACGAGCGAATCGAGAAAAAACTGCTCGCGCTCGAAACCGAGCTCGACGGCGCGAAATCAAAACTGCCCATCGCCATCACCGAAGGCCACCTCAGCCTGCAACCGCACAACGCGAACCCGATTCTCACCGAATGGCTGACCGGCGTGTATCACGCCCGCGCCTTGAACCTCTACCAGCGGCACGGCGCGCGGGTGAAAATTTGCACCGCCTCCGACTTCAACGGTACGCGCTGGACGACCAACTCGCTGATGATGCAGGTGCCGGGCGGGGCAAGCTGGCTGCTGCCGGCGGGCGCGGTCATGCGTCTCTTCAAGCGGCACAACGGCAAACAGGGCGTGGCCGTCAAATCCGCGCCGACGGGCCTCGACATCGCCGCGAGCCGCACGGGGGATAAAATTTTTCTGCACGTCGCGAACACGAACTACGCGCGCTCCACCGAGGCATCGTTCGCCATCGACGGCCTGGAGTTGATGGGCGGACGGGTGCTGCAGATCGCGCCGGAGAATCCGCGCCAGGAAATCAGCTCCCGAAATCCCGACGTGTTCAAGCCCAAGGAATTTTTGCTGCACCCGGAAGCGGCGCTCAGTTGGCGTTTCCCGGCGCGTTCGGTGTGCGTGGTGGAACTGGACTGTCGTGCGGTTTAAAAATCGTAACAGCCGACCTAAGGAGGCTCTAATTTTTGGCTGTCGAAGCAATAATGAGCCTCGTCACCTCGGCTGCTACATTCAGACGGTGACAACTCCGCGCGCCTGATTACGCTTGGGTCGTGAGTCAATCTTACCAACTCGTCCAACTCGCCGGTGGCGCGCACAGCGTCCATTCGCTGGCGCACCGCGAGACGTTTCATCCCGTCATCGGCCCAGTGGCGGAGGCGGAGACGCTCTACGTGCGACAGCTCGATCTGCCCGCGCGCGTGCGGCGGCACGAAGGCGAGTTTGTCATCTGGGACGTGGGCCTCGGCGCGGCGGCGAACGCATTGACCGTGCTTCGCGCCACGCGGGACATTCCGTGCGCCATTCGCCTCGTGAGCTTTGATCACACGCTGGAGCCGCTCCAGTTCGCGCTGCAACACGCCGCCACGCTCGGCTATTTCGACGGCTACGAAGCGCACCTGCAAACGCTCCTGAAAATGCACCACACCAGTTTTCAGGACGCCAAACAACGCGTCGAATGGGAACTCCACCTCGGCGACTTCCCCACCCTGCTCATCCGCTCCCTGAACCACTTTCCCACTTGCTCCCTCCCCGCCCCGCACGCGATTATGTTCGACGCCTATTCGCCCGCGAAGAATCCCGCGATGTGGAGTGCGCCGCTTTTCGCGAATCTTTTCGAGCTGCTCGATCCGCAGCGCCCCTGTGCGATGCCGACCTACTCGCGCTCCACGATGCTGCGCGTGACCCTGCTGCTCGCGGGATTTTTTGTCGGCGCGGGCCACGCGACCGGCGAGAAGGAGGAAACCACCATCGCCGCCAACACGCCCAAACTTATCACCGAACCGCTCGACCAGAAATGGCTGAAGCGCGCGCACAACTCGACCAGCGCCGAACCGTTGTGGGAGCCGGTCTATCGGCAGGCCCGGCTCTCGGCGGAGACGTGGGAGCGATTGCAGGCGCACCCGCAGTTCAAATAATTTTATTCGGCTATGCACCTGATTCTCTCTGGCCCATCGGACACGCTAAAGCGTGAACTCCAACGCCGCGTGCGGGCTGTTTCCGTTGGAGTTCAACCTTTACGTTGTCCCCGTCTGCATGAGGGAGAAATGGCCCCACTCTGAACATTTGAGTGATGAGCCAGCACCAACAATTTCAACAGTCGCTCGACAGCCCCGCACCGCTCCTCGCACTCGCGCCAATGCAGGACGTGACGGATCTGCCGTTCATGGGACTGATGGCGCGCTACGGTGGGGCGGATGTTTACTGGACGGAATATTTCCGTGTCCACGCCGTGTCGCACCTGGAAAAGTGGATTCTAGAATCGATCACGCGCAATCCCACCGGCCGGCCCGTCGTCGCCCAGATGATCGGCAACGACATTCCGTCGCTCGTCCGCACGGCGCGCGAACTGCAGCAGTTGCCCATCGTGGCGGTGGACCTGAATCTCGGCTGTCCCGCGCCCATCGTGTATCGCAAGTGCGCCGGCGGCGGATTGCTGCGCGAACCGAAGCGCATTGATGCCATTCTCGGCGCGCTGCGCGACGCGGTGAAGATCAAGTTCACCGTCAAGACGCGCCTGGGCTTTGATTCACCGGCGGTCTTCGACGAGCTGCTGCAGATCTTCGCGAAACATTCGCTCGATCTGCTCACGGTGCATGGCCGCACCGTCGCGGAGATGTATCGCAGCGAAGTGCATTACGATTTTATCGCGCGCGCCGTCGCGGCGATGCCGTGCCCGGTGCTAGCGAACGGCAACGTCTATTCAGCGCAGAAGGCCGTCGAAGTCCTGCGCCTGACCGGTGCGCGCGGGCTGATGATCGGGCGCGGGGCAATCCGCAATCCGTGGCTCTTCATGCAAATCCGCCAGCAACAGCGCGGCGAAACGGCGTTTGTGCCGAAGGGCCGAGACGTACTGGAATACGTGCGCGCGCTTTACGAGGCGGTCTGTTCGCCGGAAGTGCGCGAGTCGGCGCAGGTGCAGAAGATGAAAAAGTATTTAAACTTTGTCGGTCTCGGCGTGGAGCCGACCGGGAATTTTCTGCACGAAATCCGCCGCGTGGCGACGCGAGATGATTTTTTCCGCGTGTGCGAATCGTTCCTCGACCACGACGAGCCGATGCCGTTGGAGCCTTTCGCGCTGGTGTTGAAGGAGACGGACGTGCTGGCCGGCGAACACCTCTGATTTTAGATTTGCGATGGTTGCCTGGTCGAAAAATCGCCAATCAAAAATCTAAAATTCCATAATCTTCTCACCCGTACCGATACGGCTTGGTGAGCGTGAACGTGTTCGTCAGATGCCGGATCTCGCGGACTTTTCCGTCGGCCAGCAAAACCTCCACGATGTCGAAGCGGATTTTAACCTCGGGATTTTTCAGAAGACGCAGGTAATCGAGCGCGGTCTGCGAGATGAGGCGGCGCTTGCGCGCGTCCACGGCGGCGGCGGGACGGGTCCAGTCTTCGGAGGAGCGCGTCTTCACCTCGATGAAGACGAGGCAGTCACCGTCGCGGAAGATTAGGTCGATTTCGCCGCGCGCGGAACGAAAGTTGGCGGCGAGAAATTTCAAACCGAGCCGGCGCAGGTGCTGTTTCGCCGCGCGCTCGCCAAGTTGGCCGCGCCGCAGATGTTCGGGCAGTTCCTTTTTCTTTCCCCACGACCGGATTTGCTCCCACAGGCTCATGGTGAAATCACATGAGGAGTTGCGGCTCCGGCTGGCGGATGGGCGCGAAACTGCGGCGGTGAATCGGGCACGGGCCATGCGCGGCGAGGGCCGCGAGGTGTTGCGGCGTGCCGTAGCCTTTGTGTTCCGCGAAGCCGTAGGCCGGCCATTGGCGGTCGTATTGGAGCATGAGACGATCGCGCGTGACCTTGGCGAGCACGCTGGCGGCGGCGATGGAGTAGCTGAGAGAGTCGCCCTTGACGAGGGCGGTCTGAGGAAAACGAAGCGACCGCACGGGCCGGCCATCGACGAGCGCGTGTTCGGGCGGCGGCGTGAGCTGCGCGAGTGCAAGGTTCATCGCCTGATGCGTGGCCTGGAGGATGTTGATCTCGTCGATGCGTCCGGCCTCAACGCGCGCGAGGCCGTGGGAGATTTCCGGCAGCGCTTGAATGGCCGCGAAAAAGTTTTCGCGCTGTGCCGCCGTGAGCTGCTTGGAATCGTTGAGGCCGCGCAGCGTTTCAGGAATGCCGGAGTGCCGCCAGCCGTCGGGAAGAATCACCGCCGCCGCGACGACGGGTCCGGCCAGCGGCCCGCGTCCAGCTTCATCCACGCCGGCCACGCGGATGAAACCGCGCGCCCAGAGTTCGCGCTCATGGGCGAAGCGGTCGGGGTCTGGCGGCGGTTTCATCAGCGTGATGAAATTAGACCGCACCGGTCTGGCGGCAATGAAAAATTTTCTGGCGAAAGGGATCGGGCGCAGTTGGAGGGCGCCGCTGTAACCGTCGGAACTTTGGCCGGTGATCCAAAACGTGGCCGTTTGGTCGTCAGGGGGCGCGCGCGGAGCGACTCGCCCCACCCGCGACACCGCAGACTTGAAAGTTGACGCGACGAGGGCTGCCCGACTGGATCAGCGGGTGACGCGGAGGGCCTTGAGTTCGCGCTCTGGGCCGGCGCCGATGCGGACCTTGCCCTGGATTTGCTGCGTGGCCGACTCGTCCGCGCGGATCGCGCCGCGGGTCACTGGGGCGCTGGGGTTAGCACCGCCGACTGGCGCGGTCAGAACAGGCGCAGGCTGGATGGAAACGGCGGCACCCGCATCGTTCAACCTTTTTTGCTTAAAATCCAGTTCAGCGGATTCGTCCGCGGGGCCGGTCATTGAGCCGGTGATGGTGACAAGCTGGTTGAGGGTGCGGTTGGTGCCGCTGGCGCGGAAGGACCAGGTTTGCGGAGCGGCGACGCCGCGCTTCAATTCGGACGGTTTTTCGCCTTTTAGCACCTCTTTATTCTGTAGCGCCTCCAAGACCACGCGCGGCCCGGCGGATTTTTTGCGGCTCTCAACCACGAAGCTCGCGTCATCGTTTGCGACGATCTGGCCTTCATAGGCCGAGCCGTCGGCGTCGAAGATGCGGATTTTCCCGGCGTTGCGGCGGACTTCAAACGAGGACAACACCGTGGCCCGCGCGTCTTTGGCTGCGACCGGGGCGCCTTCCGGGCGGACCTGCGAGAACCGTAGGGCGGTGTCGATGTTTTTATCCGCCCATCCCTCCTGGGTCTCATAAAAATGACCGTTGGCAAATTGCGGCGGCCGGGCGGTCGCGGCGGCGACTTTGTTTTCCGCCATTCCTTTGGCGAGGAAACCTTGAGCGCGGGCCACGCCGGCCTCGGGGCCGTTCAGGTTGGTGTCGCCGTCCGCCGGCAGGTCGCCCAAAGTGATGGAGAGGATTTTCCCGGCAGGATCGTTCGGGGCGGGCGCGGGATTGACGGTGAGAGACAACGGCTCTGAAAGCACCCGGGCACGAACACCGCGTCCCCCGCCGGCGCCCGATTCCGGCGCGGCCAGGGCCGGCGAACTGAAAGCTAAAACACTTCCGGCTGCTTCTCTTTTCTCGCCGGCTGGCACCACGACCCGGGGCGGACTGGCGGGCGTGCCCGATGCGGGCGGGGCCGCGTCCTTGACCGGATGCAATCCATCCGCCGACAGCACAAAACGGTCGGCTGC
>CANMZY010000002.1:0-28216 GCA_947502425.1 Verrucomicrobiales bacterium | reverse complement strand
GAGGTCGGCTTGCTTTCCTCGGTGACGATGCCCGGTTTGCCAAGACACTTGGCGCGGATCGCCTCGGCCTTCGCCGCCTCCCAGACGCGCTCCGGTTTGAGCTGGTCGTCCGCGTCCTTCGCCTTGTCCTTGGAATATTTTTCGTCGAACCAGCGGCCCGGATACTCGCCCGCCTTGGCGGCAAAGGTGCCGTGAATTTCCCAGTAGTCGCGCGAGATGAATTTTTTGATCCGCTCCTCGCGCTCGACGAGAATGGCCAGCGTCGGCGTCTGCACACGCCCGACGGTGGTGAGATGAAAGCCGCCGGACTTGGAGTTGAACGCGGTCATGGCGCGCGTGCCGTTGATGCCGACCAGCCAGTCAGACTCGGAACGGCAGACGGCGGCGTCGGCCAGCGGCTGCATCGAGGCGCCGGTGCGCAACGAGGCAAAGCCGTCGCGGATCGCCCCGGCCGTCATGGATTGCAGCCAGAGGCGCTGGATGGGCTGTTTGGCTTTCGCGTGCTGGATGATGTAGCGGAAAATCAGCTCGCCCTCCCGGCCCGCGTCGCAGGCGTTGATCAGCCCGTCCACGTCCTTGCGCTTGAGGAGCCGGGTCAGAACCTTGAGCCGGGCCTCGCTTTTCTCGATGGGCTGGAGGGCGAAATGCGGGGGGATGCTGGGCAGGTTGGCAAAGGTCCACTTGCCGCGCTTGACCTCGAATTCCTCGGGCACGCAAATCTGGAGGAGGTGGCCGACGGCGGAAGAAAGGACGAATTTGTCACTTTCAAAGTATTCGTCGTGTTTGGTGAAGCCGCCGAGCGCCTTGGCGATGTCGCCGGCGACGGACGGTTTTTCCGCGATGATAAGCGCTTTTCCCATGCAATGGCCGGTGTTCTACAACGCACCGCCGCCTTGTAGCAACGGCTGGTTCAATTTATTTGCGCCGGAAAATGGCGGAAGCCTCCGGCGAAGTCAAAGGGGATTCTGCGTCCGCGCGGCGCGCCGGCGTCAGGTTTCCATGACGGTTATTTCCACCGGTTCGACGCGGACGCCAATCTTCTCCAGCCATTTGATCGCGGCCTTGATGTCGGCGCGGCGACCGTCCAACTCGAGGCAGACGATGCCGATCTCGTCGGTCACGCTGACCTGGCGGAGATTGGTGACGAGCGGAAATTTTTGCGACAACTGCCAGATGACCGGCGTGGTGATGAGCCGCGGCGGATACATCAGCCACAGACGGCGCTGCTGGTTTTCCGCTGGCGATTTCACGGCGGCGGGCTTCGGTTTTTTGGTTTTGGCGGGCATGGCTTTGGTTGGCTTGCGGCGACGGACTAGCCCCCGGCGATGGCGGGGATGATGCTGATTTCGTCACCGTCCTTGAGCGGGGTGGCGCGGTTTTGGAGGAAGCGGATGTCTTCCTCGTTCACATAGACGTTGACGAAACGGCGGACTTCGCCTTTCTCGTCCACGAGGCGTTCCTCGATGCCGGGGAAGCGCGCCTGCAATTCCTTGATGGCGTCGCCGATGGTGGCGGCGGTGACTTCGACCAGCTCCTCGTTGTTGGTCAGCTTGCGGAGCGGGGTGGGGATGCGGATTATTTTTGCCATAATTTTTATGCAGCCACAGTTTCGGCGGAGAGCAGCGCCTCGAACTCGCGCAGGCTCGGCTTGATCTCGCGCGGCTGGCCGACGTGGCCGGTCACGGCGTCGAGCGTCTTGAGGCCGTTGCCGGTCACGCAGATCACGGCCGAAGAGTCGTGCGGAATCTTGCCGGCGGCAATCAGCTTTTTCGCCACGCCCACGGTCACGCCGCCGGCGGTCTCGGCAAAGATGCCTTCGGTCTCGGCGAGCAGTTTGATGGCGTCGCGGATCTCGTCGTCGGTGATGTCGTCGGCGTGCGCGGCGGTCTCCTTCATCGCCTTGAGCGCGTAGAAGCCGTCGGCGGGCGTGCCGATGGCGAGCGACTTGGCGACGGTGTCGGGCTTGACCGGCTTGAAGAAATCCAGCCCGGCCTTTTGCGCGACGGAAATGGGCGAGCAGCCGGTGGCCTGCGCGCCGTGGATGGAATACTTGGATTCGGTCACGAGGCCGAGCTTCACGAATTCCTGATAGCCCTTCTGGATTTTTGTGAGCAACGAGCCGGACGCCATGGGCACGATGGTGTGCCGCGGGATGCGCCAGCCGAGCTGCTCGATGATTTCATACGCCATGCTTTTCGAGCCTTCGGCGTAGTAGGGGCGCATGTTCACGTTCACGAACGCCCAGCCAAATTTGCCGGCGATTTCGGCGCAGAGGCGGTTCACTTCGTCGTAGTGGCCTTTGATGCCGATGACATTCGCGCCATAGACGAGGGAGTTGATGATCTTGCCCTGCTCCAAGTCGGACGGGATGAAGACGTAGGCTTTCAAACCGGCGGCGGCGGCCTGGGCGGCGACGGAGTTGGCGAGGTTGCCGGTGGACGCGCAGGCGACGGTGGTGAAACCGAGTTCCTTGGCGCGGCTCAGGGCGACGCTGACCACGCGGTCCTTGAAGGAAAGCGTCGGATAATTCACCGCGTCGTTCTTGATCCACAGCTCGCGGATGCCGAGCTGGGCGGCGAGGCGGTCGGCCTTGACGAGCGGCGTGAAGCCGACCTGTAGGCCGACGGTCGGGTCCTTGGCCACGGGCAGCAGCTCGCGGTAGCGCCACATGGACCGGGGGCGCGACGCGATGGCTTCGCGGGTGAGTGATTTTTTGATCCGGGCGTAGTCGTAGGCGACTTCGAGCGGGCCGAAATCGAATTCGCAGACGTGCGTAGCCTCGAGGGGATATTCCCGGCCGCACTCGCGGCACTTGAGCGCCTTCATGAATCCTGTGTCGTGTTGCATAATTTTTTCGCGTTCCGAACCGGGGCACAAAAAGGCCCCTTCCCATCGGGTGAGAAGAGGCCGGCAAAAACGACTGCGCTCTCCTCATCTTTTCCCGAACCGTCGCCGGTTCGAGCTGGAATTGGCACCTGGACATTGGAGATCGCGCTCCAACCGGTTGCCGTGGCTTCGTCGGGCCAGTCCCTCCACCACTCGCGATGAGTTCGTTATATCAACGAATTTCGATATGATGATATTTGAGTTTCAGCGTGTCAAATAATTTTTTCCGCCCGGACGATTCACAGGTGGAGATGCGGCCAGAGCTCGGCCGGGGCTAGGCGCAGGTTGATGTAGAACGGGCCAAACTCGCCGAAGCGCGCGGTCACTTCGTCGAAGCGCATTTCATAGACGATCTCCTTCAGCGCGTCGACCTGGTGCGCCATCAGGGTCACGCCCCATTCCCAGTCGTCGAGACCGATTGAGCCGGTGATGAGCTGGGAAATGCGACCGCCGAATTTTCGGCCGACGCGCGCGTGGCCGGCCATCATTTTTTTCCGCGTGGCGAAATCGAGCGAGTACCAGTTGTCCCCGCCGAGCCGGCGCTTGTTCATCGGGTAAAAGCCCATCACCTCCCAGTCGGGCAGTTCGGGATAAAGGCGGTTATGCTCATACTCGGCCTTGCGCTTCTGCAGTTCGGCGAGCCGCGTGTTAAACGCCTCGGTGTCCGGCTGAAGTTTTTCCTGGTTGATGAGCATCTGCCGGTTGTCTTCGTCCGTGCCGGTGTATTCGGAAAGCTCGGTCACGCTCAGATAGGAAAAAACCGGCTGCAGGACTCCGGGCGGAAAACAATTTTCCAGATCACGATGCAACTGCCCGATCTGCCCCAGTTCGGCCGCGTAGAGCATGAAGGTGAGGTCCGCCTTGCCGCCGACGCCGGCGAAGCTGACCAGGCGCGGATGCGACGCGGCGGCGTGGGCTGCGGCGAGCCCCTCCAGTTTCTGGCGTGCCTGCGCGGACGCCCCGGACGGCAGTTGCGCCCAGCGGGCGCGGTCGATGCGATAAAACAAATGCATCACATGGATGCCGAGGTTGAGCTTAACAGTGGGGAGGGGCATAAATTAGAATTGGGTCAGCGCCTGGTCAAGGAGTTGCGGCAGGTGGGAAAGAATGGCGGCTTCGTTGACGACGAGGGTGGCTCCGGCCAGCCGGGCGGCCTGTTGCGCCGGCTCGCTTTCGCCGAAGGCGATGACCGGGACGTGTTCGGTACCGGGATTTTTTTTCAGGCGCGTGATGGCGGCGCAGACGTCGCTCCGCTGGTCCAGCAGATCGACCAGCACGACCATGGGCGTTTCGCGGGCGGCCTGCTCGGTGAGCACGCCAGCCTCGGCCACGGTCTGCACGCGCCAGCCTAGGTCCTGCAGCCGGTTCATGATCTGGCTGCCGGGCAAAAGCTTTTCATAGAGGACAAGCGCGAGCGGCGACATGGCGCGGACTTTGGCGAAGCCACCGGCAAATTGCAAAAAATTTCCGGCGGCGACCGGACGGCAGCTCCATATCCGCCACTCCTCATTCCGAGACTTCCTCCACCAGGGCGCGGCCGGGACGGGCGCGTCGGCCGTATTTGATCTCCGGCAGCAGCATCAACGTCGCCACGACAATCAAGGCGCTGCTCACCGCCGCCATTTGGCCGGGCGCAAACCGCGCCACGCAATAAAATGCCGCCAGCGGCGCGAGCACGCCGCGGACGCCGGTGAAAAAAGTATGCACCGACATGTAATCCGCCACCCGCCCGGACGGCGCGAATTTTGTGACCCACAAGCTCCAGGCCACGTCCCCGCCCGCCGCGGAAATCCCGTGGATGACCGCGCCCAGCACCAGCCCCGTCAGGCTGTCGCTCACGAAAAAAGTCAGGATGCCGATGGCGAAGCCGAGGTTGAGCGTGACGCGCAGCACGAAAAAATTCATGCGGTCGAACAGCCAGCCCCAGACCGGGCTGAGGACGAGCCGCGCGAGATTCGGCACCACGCCGGTCAGCACCGCCACCATGCCGACGGTGAGTTCCAGCTTGTATTTGGGATTGGCCAGGTATTCGACGCGCAACGGGAGCATCGCGAGGTTGGCGAAGCCCATCAGCATCCAGCAGATGAGCGTACGCCGGAAGAGCCGGTCTTCGCGCACGAACCGCAGCGCGTGCAGCGGATGCGCGCCGGCCCCGCCGCGGTCGAGCGGATGCGACGGACAGTGCGCCAGACAATACCCCGCCCAGACCAGCGCCAGCGCGAAGACGAGCGGCAGCCAGCGGAACAACTCAAAATGCAGCGAGAGGACATGACCGGCCAACTCGCTAAAGAGGGCCGCCGCGGCGATGCGGATCATCACCGTGCGCGAGAAGAGCCGGCCGCGCATCGCGGCGGGATAATTCTCCTGGTAAAGATGCGTGAGCAGCGGAATGACCGAGGCCGCCGAGGCCATGCCCAGCACCGAGGCCGGGACGAACACCGGCAGGCCCGGCACCAGCGCCGCAAAAAAAAACGCCCCCGCGCCGACGTAGAGCAGGCGCGACGCGGCGACGGCGGCGGGCCAACCGCGCGTGGTGACAAAAAAAACGACCAGCGGCGTGAGCAGCAACCCAAAGCTCCCACCGCCCGCGACGAGCGCCTTGGCCAACGCGCCGGCCTCGTAGCCGCGCACGGCGATCAGGAGCAGGAAGGTGGTCGCGGCCGCTTCGAGCACGCCGGCGGAAACGGCGCGCAGCCGTTCGTAGCGGTAGGTGATCTGCGTGCGGAGTGGGTCGGCCATCGCGCGGCAGAGTAGGAGAAGAAACCGGCCGGGCGCAAAGAATTATCCCCCGCGCCCGCTCCGGCCGGCGTCCTACCGCTGGAGCGACGTCCCGCCGTCGGACAGGCGGGCGGCCAGATAAAGAGTGAAGGCGGTGCCCTGGCCGCAGCTCGAATGGACGTGCAGGCCGCCGCGGGCATGGCTGATGAGACACTGCACGATGGCCAGGCCCAGGCCGGTGCCCTGGCCGCTGGCCTTGGTCGTGAATGATTGCTCGAAAATTTTCGGCAGCACCTCGGGCGGAATGCCGGGGCCGTTGTCCTGGACGGACAGGGCCAGCAGCGGAGCCGTGTTGTTGAAAGCGTCGCGGTTGAGGAACCGGTCTTCCGGGCCGTCGGGAAAACGGTTCAAGATCAGCGCGTGGCCGAGCAACTGCCCGCGGATTTCCACGCGTTGGCTTTTCGGCGTGGCGTCCAGGGAGTTGATGGCGAGGTTGAGCAGGATCTGGATGAAGTCCGTGCCGTTGATCTGGACCTGCACGTCCTCGGCCAGCGGGGTGATGTCGAACTGTTGGTGGCGGGCCGACGGATGGGAGCGCAGCAGTTCGCCGAGGTCGGCCAGAATCTAGTTGACCCAGACGAAGGAGTGTTCGCCGGGGGCCTGGCGCAGAAAACTGAGGAAGCGGCGGGAGATTTCGATGCAGTTGGTGACCTGATGGGCGAGGCGCTTCATCCGCTCCTTGACCTGCTCGAGATCCTGGCCTTTGGCGCTGGTCTCCTCGCCGATGCGCTGGTTGATCAGTTGAATGAGGTCGGAGACGATGGTGAGCGGGCCGTTGAGGTCATGGATGATGCTGGCGTAAATCTCGCCCCGGTCCTTGGCCATCTCTTCCTGAAGTTTCTGCCGCTGCAGCTCGGTGTGCAGTTCGTTCAGTTTTTCGGCGTTGAAACGGACCTCGTAGGAGAGCGAGCGGCGCTCCATGGCGTTGGCCACGACGCGCGGATGGTGACGATGTCGAAGGGCTTGTTGAGGTAATCGCACGCCCCCAACCGCAACGCACGGCGCACGGTGTCAACCGTGTCGTAGGCCGTGAGCATGATGATCTCGATGGGCGGGTCCACCAGTTTGAGGCGTTCCAGCAGTTCGATGCCGGACATGCTCGATCATGCGGATGTCGAGCACAGCGGTATCCACCCGGTTGCTCCTGACCATTTCAATAGCCCCTCGCCGTCGCTGGCCAGCAGCAGGTCGTATTCGTTTTTGAAGACGATGCGGGGGACTGGCGCGGGCCTTCCTCGTCATCCACCACCAGCAGGGTGCGCCGTCGCGCTTTGGGGGCGGGGCCAAGTTGCACCCCAAGCCCGCCAGCGCGCGGCGAATTGGCCGCGTCCACCACCGCGCCGGCAAATTTCTGCTTTACACGCTCCATGCCGCCCGACAACTTGACCGCCATGTTCTCGCACAATCTTTTGCCCTTTGGCCACGGCCCGCGTTCAGCAGCGCAGGCGGGCGGAGTCCTAGCCCGGCGCGTCCGGGCGGCCTTGTTTTTTCTGCTGGTTTTCCCGGTCTTCGCCCAGGAGGCGCCCAAGCCCCTGCCCATCGACGACAAGGCGCCCCACGCCAACGAGTGGCGCGGCGCCCGCGACCGCCTTCACCAGAAGCAAAGTGAACTGTTTAATTTGATCAACCAGTATCGCGGGCACGGGGATTTTACGAAGGCCGATCTGGCACTGTCGGCCAAATCCCACGAGCCGATTTTCGCCGCGTGGCAGAAGGTTTTTTCCGCCTACGAAGGCGGCAAGCTGGAGGAGGCCCGGGCCTTGGCCAAGGAGGCCGAAAAAGTGTTGGTGGGAATTAACTGGAACGAGCGCCTCCAGCGCCGCGTCACCCAGGCGCAGGCCTGGCCCGACGAAGAGGTGGTGCGCAGCCTCGAAAACCAGGGGGGGAAGCACACCCGCAATTTCGCGCCGCAATTGGTGATCGCGAAACGCCGCGCCTCCGCCGCCTGGGGCAAAGTCGCCGAGGCCATGACGCCAGAGTCAGATCCCAAAAAATTGAACGAGTTGATGGAGCAGGCCTACGCCGCCGACACGGAGGTTCAACTGATGCAGTCGCTCTCGCAGTCCAAACAGGCGCTCGATTCGATCCACGTGGATGATCCCAAGATCACTTCCCCGGAAATGACCAAGGCGCTGGAAGCCATCCAGGCGGCAGAAGCCGAGGAGATCGCCGTGAACAAGATGCGGGTGGACGCAGCCCGGCGGCAGCGCCAGTTCGAAATCCTCCGCCGCGAGGGGGTCAAAGACTTGACCAAGGCGTATCAAGAGGCGTCGAAGGCCTACCAGGAAGCGGTCAAGGCCTATCAGGAAGCGTTGAGCAAGAAGCCGCCCGAGTAGCGCGCGCTCCCGTCCACATTTTTTTAGGAACCGCATGCCCCATCCAGCACTTCAACCAAAATTTCTTTTCCATATGACACGCCTCCTTTCCGTTCTCCTGCTCGGTCTGCTCGGTCTCCAGGAGTTGCGCGCCGGCACGGTCGAAACCAAAGACCGCAAAACCTTGCAGGGCCAGATCACCTTCGCCGCGCCCGACGCCGTTCAGGTCAAGCAAGCCGATGGGACGAGCCTCCGCGTGCCGCTCAAGGAACTGCTCCGGGCCAGCTTCGCCGCCCCCAACTCCTCCGGGCCGTGGACGAGCAAAGACATTGGTGAAGTGGCCCTCCCCGGTTCCACGGTCGAGAACGACGGCACCTTCACCATCACGGCCTCGGGCTGGGGGCTTTGGTCGTCCTTCGACGCCTTTCGTTATATGGCGCAACCGCTCGTGGGCGACGGACAGATCGTGGCGCGCCTGGCTGGTTTTCAGGATGACCAAGGCGAAATCGTGGCCGGCATCAGCTTCCGTGAAAGCCTGGAAAACTCCGCCCGGCACGCCAGCCTGCTCATGATGTATACCAACAAGACGCGGTTCAGGATCAGGGCTGGCACCGCCCAGAACAACGAGTCCACCTTGGATGTTGCCCCCCAATCTTGGCTCCGCCTCAGCCGGCAGGGCGATCAGTTCACCGCGTTTCTTTCCACCAACGGAACGACCTGGAACATGATCAGCCAAAAAACGCTGTCCATGAAACCCGAGGTCTTCGTCGGCTTGGCCGCCTCCACGAGGATCAACACCTACAGTGGCGCGGCCAAGTTCGACCACGTGGGCGTCGCCTCCGGTTTCGGGGCCGGCGCGGCCTTCCGCGATTTGCCGCTGCAAGGCCTGGTCTTGCGCGACGGCAGCGTCCTGGCCGGCAAAGTCAGCTCCAAAGATCCCACCGTGATTCAGTTGGCCGGCGAATCCGGCATGACCAACGCCGTCCCCGTCCATCTCATCGCCGCCGTCCTCTTCCGCTACCTCTCGGCGGACACAGTGATGAAGCCGCAGGCCGCCGTGCGCAAGGGGCTGATGCTCCATAAGGGCGAGATGTTCGAAGGCGACCTCAAGGAATTGACCAGCTATAGCGAGTCCAAGCTCGACACCATCCAGATGAGTTCCGTCCTGTTCGGCCTGAAAAAATTTAACATCGCGCACGAAGCCCTCGCCCTGATCCTCGGCGGCCTCGACCCCGTCCCGCCCGCCTGGAACATCCGCTCCAAAGATGGCACCCGGATCTCGTCCGACACCGTCACCATCGAGTCCGACCGTCTGATCGTGAATCATGCCGCGCTCGGCAAAGTCATCATCCCCGCCGCCGACGTCGTGGAAATCAGCTCGCCCTCGGCTCCCTGAGCGCAGCCACCCTCCGTTCAGCCAAAAAACCAAACGCGCCGGACCGCCATTCGCCCAGCGCACGTTCCGCCACCAGCTTCATCCCCGCCCCCTCGAACGCCGCGCGGACTTTCGGAAACTGCCCGGTCAAAATGCCCGCCAGCACCAGCGTCCCCTCCGGCTTCAGCCGGTGGAGAATCCGCCGCCGCTCGGCCAGCAGCAGATCGAAGATCAGATTCGCGCACACCACGTCATAACGCTCCGCGCTCCGCGCCGGCAGCTTCGTCAAATCCTGCCGCGCCGCCCGGACTCTCACGCCGTTCAGCGCCATGTTCTCCCGCGCCACCCGCACCGCTTCCGGATCAAAATCAAATGCCCGCACCGGCGCGTAGCCCAGCTTCGCCGCCGCGATCGACAAAATTCCGGAGCCGCAGCCGATGTCGAGCAGCGACTGCTTCGCGCCGGCCACCCGCCGCGCTACGAGCTGCTCCAGACAGAACGCCGTCGTCGGATGCTGGCCGGTCCCGAAACTCAAACCCGGATCCAGCACCACCACCGCCTGGCCTCGGCGCGGATGCCGCCCGCTCCAGCTCGGTTTAATGAGCAGCACCGGGCTGATCTCCAGCGGATGAAAATGCCGCTTCCACGATTCCGCCCAGTCCTCGCGGCGGATTTTCCGCGCGGAAATTTTGCCGGGGCCAAGCTCAAGACCGCAGGCCCGGATGTTTTTCAACCCGGCCGCCAGCCGCGCCCGCCGCGCGCGAGTCCACCCCGAAAGTTTCGGCAGATAGACGGACGCCACCGTCTCGCGCGTCTCCACATCGACGTAAATGGAAGGTGCGGTTCCGAACAAGCCGGACAACAATTCCACCACCGCCTCCTCCGCCTCGGGCGCAATGGCGACGGAAATTTTCCAGAGCGCGCCCGGCTTCATGGCAGATCGCGCCACGGCGCGAAGTTCAGCAGTTGCACCTCCGTCTTGTGCGGGTGCAGCTCGACATGCGTCAGGCTAGCGTAGTCGATTTTAAACGACGCCATCTTCGGCAGCGGCAGCTCCAGCAGGATGGAAAGAATCATCCGCACCACGCCGCCGTGGCAGAACACCGCCACGTTCTGCCCGGGATGGGCCGCGAGAATCTGCCGCACGGACGGCTCGACGCGCGCGCGCATCGCGGCGGCGGATTCACCGTTGGGAATTCCACCGCGCTCCATTTCATGCAGCCAGTTGTAGGCGCTGACGCCAAACTGTTCCTGCACCCGTGCCCAGTTGCAGCCCGTCCAGTCGCCGAAATCGACTTCGCGCAGGCTGGGCATTTCCACCGGGGCATGGGTGCCGTTGTGCGCCAGCAACGGCGCGAGTGTCTGGCGCACGCGCTGCATCGGGCTGTGATAGATGGCGTCGAGCTTTCTGGTTCGGAGCCATTGCGCGAGCGCGGCGGCCTGCGTGTGGCCGTGCGGGGAAAGCTCCATGTTGATCCGCGAACCGGCGAAGACACGGTGATAGCGGGTCTCGACTTCGCCGTGACGGACGAGAAACAAACTGGCCGGTGAGGTCATGGCAGCAGCAAGAGTCAACCGATGGCCGCGCGCTGGGCCGCGAGCAGTTCGCCGATGGCCGTCCGTCCGAGGCCGAGCAGCAACGCGAGCTGCGCCTCGCTGAACGTCGCCTCTTCGCCGGTCCCTTGCAGCTCGATGAATTGCCCCGCGCCGTTCATCACCAGATTCAGGTCCACGGCGGCGGCCACGTCCTCGGTGTAGCAAAGATCGGCCAGCGGGATGCCGTCCACGATGCCCACGCTGACGGCCGCGACCGGATGGAGCAGTGGATTCCCGGCCAGCTTGCCCTCGCCCATCAGTTTCTTCACCGCGAGGGACAGCGCGACAAACGCGCCGGTGATGGCCGCGGTGCGCGTGCCGCCGTCCGCCTGCAACACGTCGCAATCCACGCAGACCGTGCGCGCCCCGAGCTGTTCCAGATCGAGCGCCGCCCGCATCGCGCGGCCGATGAGCCGCTGGATTTCCGAGGAACGTCCGTCCAGCTTGCCTTTCGAGATGTCGCGGGGTTTGCGGGTGAGCGTGGAATAGGGGAGCATCGAATACTCCGCCGTGATCCAGCCACCGGTTACTTTCTGCTCCTTCATCCAGCGCGGCACTGTCTCCTCGACGGTCACGCCGCAGATGACGCGCGTGTTCCCCCACTCCACCAGCGTCGAGCCGGTGGCGTACGGCGCGATGTGGTTTTGAAAACGGATCGGACGGATTTGGCCTGGGGCGCGGCCATCGGCCCGCGGCGCGGGTGAATTATTGGTGTTGCTCATTAATCGGGCCTGAGACTAGCGCCGCGCCGGGGCTCGAGCAACGTAGAAAAACCGCGGGAGAAGAAAAACCGCTTGTCCTGAATTCCGAATTTGGATTGCCGCAAAAGAACACAAAGAGCGCAAAGAGATGAGCGGAGGAGTTATCTCAGAGGGAAAAATCCAACCGCCATCCTCCATTCAGGATCAGCCCGTTTTTCTTTGTGTTCTTTGCCTTCTCTCGCGGCCAAGTCCGGTTTGGAATTTATTTCTTCACATCCAAACTCGCGAACAAGCTTTCCAGGTTATTCAGCGGCGAGGAAGAAGACGGGCTGGTGTTGAAAAGTTTCCGGAGATAATCCACCCCATCGACGATGGTCTTGACCGAGCGCGGCAGCGTGGCCCCGGCGGCGTTGGCGTGACCGCCGCCCTGCAGCTTTTCCGCAACCTTGAGCGCCTCGCCGTTCTTGCTGCGGAAGCTGGCGATGATCGTGCCGTTCGCGCGCCGCATCAGCGTCACGAGGACGGTGTAGGAAGTTTTTTTCTCCTCGAGCAACTGGTGCATGATGAGGTTGGTGTTGCCGAGCACGGTGTCCATGTAGCCAATGGCCGGCGTGATGCCGGAGAGGTTGGCCTTGCACCAGACCAGCCCGATCGGATCCTCGATGCGCCGCTTCACCGCCATGACCTCGAGCAGCGGATGATCCAGCAGCTTTTCGATTTTGCCGTCGAGCAAGGTGAGCAGGTTCCAAAACTGATAAACCTTCACCAGGCTCGCGTAATCGTTGGCGATCACGAAATCAGGATCATCCTCCAAGAACAGGTCGGCCACGTTGTTGAAATGCACCAGGCGGTCCAATTCCGGCGTGCCGAGGCCGTGCTGGACGCACAGCTCGTAGCAGAGCAGCCCGGCGGACTTGTTCAGATCGTGGACGAGCAGGGCCTGCTGCGGTTTCACGTCGGTGGTGTGGTGGTCCACGACCAGCCAGTTCGGGCGGTCCAGCCGCGCCTCGAAATTCAAATCACACACCCACGCGGAGTTTTCGCGCATTTCGCGCTGCCGCCAACTGTTGTAGTGATGCGCCTCCAGCGGCACCTTCACGCCGAAAAGCTGCCGCGCCAGCCGCTGCAACAAAACGCCCGACAACAATCCGTCGAGATCGCTCTCGTGGGTCAAAATCACATCCGGTTTGGGCAATGCCAGCATTTGCGCCAGGCTAAAGCAACCGTCCGGGAGTGGCGAGCGGCATTTGCACCGGCGCGCGGCTGTGTCGCCCAAGCTCCCCATCCGTCGTAGCGGCTTTCGGGAGAAAGCCGCATTTCTCTGGAAAACCGAAATGACGGCTCTCTACCGAGGAGCCGCTACTTCCCTTTTGCAAAATTTCCCTTCACCGCCGCCCATGCTTCCCGCAACATCCGCCGCATCATCTATGAACCTCTTCAACCTCTCGAATGACGTGGCGGTGGTGATCGGTGCAACCGGCGCGCTCGGCGGCGCCTTGGCCGACGGCCTGGCCGCCGCCGGCGCGAAGGTCGCCGTGCTCGGCCGCAACGCCGAACGCGGCGCGGCGCGCGTCCAAGCCATCCAGGCACAGGGCGGCCAGGCCGCGTTCTTCTTGGCCGACGCCATCTCCCGTTCCAGCCTCGCCGAAGCGCACGAAAAGATTGAGAAAACCCTTGGCGCACCGACCGTGCTCGTGAACGCCGCCGGTGGCAACAATCCCAAGGCCATCGCCACCGCCGAACGGCCCTTCGAGCAGATCGCGCTCGAGGACTGGCACGCGAATTTTGATTTGAACCTCGTCGGCGGCGTGCTGCTGCCCTGCCAGGAATTCGGCCCCGCCATGTTGCAACGCGGTCACGGCAGCATCATCAACATCGCCAGCGTGAGCGCGCATCTGCCGCTCTCCCGCGTCGTGACCTACTCCGCCGCGAAGGCCGCCGTGCTGAACCTCTCGCAGTTTCTCGCACGCGAATGGGCGCCGCGCGGCGTGCGCGTCAACACCATCACGCCCGGCTTTTTCCCGGCGGAACAAAACCGCCAACTCCTCTTCAACGACGACGGCTCGCCCACCGCGCGCACCAAATCCATCTGGACCCACACGCCGATGGGCCGCTTCGGCAGGTCCGAGGAACTGATCGGCGCGGCGGTTTTTCTCGCGAGCCAGCAGGCCAGCAGCTTCGTCACCGGCACGGACCTCCGCGTGGACGGCGGGTTTCTGAGCCAGACGATTTAACCCGGTCACGGCCGGACCGGACGCCCGGTCTTCGCCAAGCCCGCCTTCATCGAGCTCAGCCGCACCGACCGCCTTCCGATTCTTTACGAGGATCGCGCGGTGCTGGCCGTGGACCGGCCGCACACCAACCGCCACCGGCCGGCCGCCATCCCCAGCCGGCGCCGCCGCTCAATCAAACCACTCGTCGTTCTTGTCAAACACCGGCACGGGCAGATTCACGATTTTCAATTTGCCGATGGCGCGATGGCGGCAGCCGGGCCGGATGTAGATCGCCGTCATCGGCTTCACCGGAAACCGTTTCCCGTCCAGCTCCATCTCGCCCTCGCCTTCGAGCACGAGGTAAATTTCCGTGAGCTTCTTATGGTAGTGCGTCTGCGCGTCCTCCTGGATGTCCACGAGGTGCAGGCTGGCGGCGCCGTCCGGGTCGGCGGCGAAGGCGCGGCGGGTGAACCCGCACGGGCAGCGCACCGGGGGGATCTCGTCAAGCTGGGTGATGGTGTAGTTGGGCATAAATTTGAGAGTTTATTTTCGCCGAGCATACACCGGCCGGGCGCGGGATGAAGCCAATTGTGGAACTTGGAACCCGGACGCCCGAACTTGAAACCACGGATGGACACAGATGGCTGGGGAATTGATGCGTGCCCTGCCGCCCAGGCCTCGGCGCGGGGAGAAATCCCGCTGGCCCGGTCGGGGTTTCATCCGTGTCCATCCGTGGTTAAATATTTTCCGCCGGGGAATCCGGGTTGAACAGCCCCCTCCGCCGCGCCGACGGGTTGACTTTCAATTTTCCTCCGACAAAATCGCCGACATCAACGTCAGATAAACAAATGAAACGAATTTTCTCCTCCGCCACCCTGGCGCTGCTCGCCGCCGCGTCCACCGTCCGCGCCGCCGACCCGGTCGATTTCGAGAAGCAGATCCGGCCGATCCTCGAGCTGAACTGCGTTGTCTGCCATCGCGACGGCTACGCCAAGGGCAAGCTGCGCCTGGACATCAAGAGCGCCGCGTTCAAGGGCGGGGCCGACAGCGGCCCCGGCATCACACCGGGCAAGTTGAAGGACAGCTCCGTTTACACCTCCCTCATCGTCCCGCTCGACGATGACGCACTGATGCCGCCCAAGAAAAAAAATGGGCCGCTGCCGAAGGAATCCATCGCGCTCATCGCGGGCTGGATCGAGCAGGGCGCGCCCTGGCCCGAGGGGGTGCAGCTCACGCAGCGCAAAATTGAGCAGGCGGTCGGCAACGAAGGGGTGGTGGTGGCCAACATTCACCGCTGGATCACATCTAAACCCGCCCCGCGGACGGCGGCCGAGATGAAAATCTACACGAACACCATTCCCGGCACCGAGGTGTCCTTCGTGATGGTGCCGGTTCCGGCCGGAGAGTTTCTGATGGGCAGCCCCGACACGGAGCCGGGCCGGGCCGACGACGAAGGCCCCCGCCACCAAGTGAAAATTTCCGCCTTCTGGATGGAGCAATGCGAGGTGACGTGGAATGAGTTCGAGTTGTTCATGTATCAGGACGAGGAGCGCAAATACAAGACCACGATTCCGACCGATTCGGCCGTGGACAAAATTTCCGACGCAGTCACCCGCCCGACCAAGCCGTATGTCGAGATGAGCTTCGGCATGGGCAAAGAAAACTTCCCGGCGATCAGCATGACCCAGCACGCGGCCAACAAATACTGCCAGTGGCTCAGCGCCAAGACGGGGCAGTTCTACCGGCTGCCCACCGCCGCCGAGTGGGAATACGCCTGCCGCGCCGGCACGACCTCGGCCTATTCTTTCGGGGACGACGCCCGCAAGCTGGGCGATTACGCGTGGCACGAGAAGAACAGCGATTTCAAGTATCAGAAGGTTGGCAAAAAGAAGCCGAATCCCTGGGGCCTGTTCGACATGCACGGCAACGTGGCCGAGTGGTGCCTCGACCAATATGAAACCAACTACGTGAAGGCGATCACGCTCGGCGGGCAGAACCCGTGGAACCGCGTGACCATAAATTATCCGCACACCGTGCGCGGCGGCTCGTGGGACGATGAGCCGCACAAACTGCGCAGCGCGGCCCAGCGCGGCTCCAGCAAGTACTGGAAAAAACAGGATCCGCAACTGCCCAAGAGCATCTGGTATCACACCGACGCGCAGTTTCTCGGCTTCCGCATCGTGCGCCCGCTGAAGACGCCCTCGGCCGAGGAGATGGAGCAATACTGGAACAACGACGTGGAAAAGGAGTAGCCGTCCAGACGGCAGATGGGAAAGTGGGCTGGCGGGAAAGTGAGAACCACAAGCCCCGCCCTCCTTCCCACCTGCCCCAAGGAAACCCCGCTTGCGCGGATTCCCAAACCCGCTACACTCGCGTCCATGAAATTTATCTACTCGCTCGCCGTCTGGTTGATCATGGGCACAGCCCTCGGTTGGGGAATTCTCCTCGCCATCGGTGGTTCGCCCTGGCTCCTCATCGTCTCCGTCCTAGGATTCATCTTCGCTGTCGCCAAGTTCGGCTGCCTTTCTTCGCACTGACGAATTCTTCCGCGCGGTGAGTACTGGACACGCGGATGACGAAACGATTATGGTTCGCGTAGCCCGGAAAGCAGGATGCACCTGCCGCCAACCGTGGCCCGTGGAAAGTTGAACAGCCGCCCAAGCAACGAACGTCGAACCGCCCGAATTTAAACAACCAACCCAACCTATGAACCCACCCAACATCCCGCTCACGCCCGGCCTGTTCAATCGCCGGGGGTTTCTCTCCACCTCCTCCAAGATCGCCGCCGGCGGCGCGCTACTCGGTGCGCTGCCCATTGAGCGCTTCGCCCTCGGCGCCTCGCCCGGTGACACCATCAAGATCGCCCTCGTCGGCTGCGGCGGGCGCGGCTCCGGCGCGGCCAGCCAGGCCCTCAGCACCGGCGAGAGCGTGCAACTCGTCGCCGTGGCGGACGTGCATGCGGACCGCATGAACGGCAGCCTGAACAATCTCAAGGGCCAGCACAAAGACAAGGTGGTCGTCAAAGACGACAACAAATTCGTCGGCTTCGACGCCTACAAAAAAGCCATCGCGCTGGCCGACGTCGTCATCCTCACCACCCCGCCCGGCTTCCGCCCGATGCAGTTCGAGGAAGCCGTCCGCCAGGGCAAACACGTCTTCACCGAGAAGCCCGTCGCCGTGGACGGCCCCGGCGTCCGCAAATTTCTGGCCGCCGTGGAAGAGGCGAAAAAGAAAAACCTCAAGGTCGGCGTCGGCCTCCAGCGCCATCACCAGACCAGCATGATCGAAACCATGAAGCGCCTGCACGACGGCGCCATCGGCGACATCGTGTCCATGCGCGCCTACTGGAACGGCAACACCCCCTGGCTGAACAAGCGCGCCGACCTCGAAGCCAAGGCCGGACGCAAGCTCACCGAAATGGAATACCAGCTCCGCAACTGGTACTACTTCGTCTGGTTGTGCGGCGACCATATTTGCGAACAGCACATCCACAACCTCGACATGGTCAACTGGCTCAAGAAGGGCTACCCCGTCAGCGCCCGCGGCAACGGCGGCTGCGAAACCCGCAAGGGCAAGGACTACGGCGAAATCTTCGACCACCACGTTGTCGAATACACCTATGCCGACGGTTCCATCTGCTTCAGCCAGTGCCGCCACCAGACCGGCTGCTGGAACGAAGTCGCCCAGCACGCCGTCGGCACTAAGGGCCGGACCAACTTCGAGCACGGCGTCATCACCGGCGAAAATCCGTGGCGCTTCAAGGGCGGCGGCAAAGATGCCTACCAGCAGGAGCACGACGATCTCTTCGCCGCCATCCGCAACGACACGCCCTACAACGAAGGCGAGAACGGCGCGAAAAGCACGCTCACCGCGATCCTCGGCCGCATGTCCACCTACACCGGCAAGGAAATCTCCTGGGAACAGGCCATGAACTCCAAGGTCGATACCATGCCCAAGGATTTGGCGTGGGACGCCGAGCCGCTGGTCAAGCCGAACGCCTCCGGCGGCTACGACCTGGCCGTGCCCGGCAACGCGGAATGGTTCAAGAAAGTCGTTTGAGCCGCCGCACGAACGAAGTTTGACCCGCACCCGCATCGTGCTAACGATGCGGGTGATTTTTTTTGCGAACGATGAACTGGAATCCAAAATCTGAACGGCGTGGCGGCCAAGTCCCGCAGGGACGACAGCTAATAGCCCAGCACTTCAGTGCTGGGTTGGCGACGATGCGACCTCAGTCCCGCCGGGACGACAGAAATTTCACGCTCGGTTCTGCCGTCCCGGCGGGACTCGTCCGGCGGTGCGGCGAACCCAGTGCTCAAGCACTGGGCTATTATCGTCCGTCCCTGCGGGACTGGGCGGAAGTCATGCCTTCGGGCCGAAAACTGGGGTGGTTCTTCGCGCTGTTCACCCTCGCTCTCTTGACCGGCTGCCGCACCACGCCGGCACCAAGCCTCGCGCGCTTCGAGTTCAGCGAGCCGCACATGGGCACGGTCTGGCGCATCACCCTGTTCGCACCGGACGCCGCCACCGCCAGCCACGCCGCCCGCGCCGCCTTCGCCCGCGTCCACACGCTCGACACCATTTTCACCGACTACGACCCGGACAGCGAACTGCTACGGCTGTGCGCGCAACGTCCCGGCACCGCGGTCCCCGTGAGCGCAGAACTCTTCGACATCCTGCAAAAATCCGAACGTCTCTCCAGCCAGACCGAAGGCGCATTCGACGTGACGGTCGGCCCGATGGTGCAGCTCTGGCGGCGCGCGCGGCGGCAGCGCGAACTGCCCGCGCCAGAAAAAATCACCGCCGCCCGCGCCGCCGTCGGCTTCGACCAGGTGCGGCTCGACGCGCGCCGCCGCACCGTCACGCTGCTGGCCCCCGGCATGAGGCTCGATCTCGGCGGCATTGCCAAGGGCTACGCGGCGGACGAGGCGCTGCGGGTGTTGCGGGGAAACGGGATTTCCCGCGCGCTCGTCGCCGCCAGCGGTGATCTCGCCCTCGGCGACGCCCCGCCGGGCCTGCCCGGCTGGCGCGTGGAAATCGCCCTGCCCGCCGGCACCGGCACCAATCATCTCCGCGCGCTGACCTTGAAAAATTGCGGCATCTCCACCTCCGGCGACGCCGAGCAATACGTCGAGCTGCACGGCGTCCGTTACAGCCACCTCGTCGATCCACGCACCGGCGTGGGGCTGACCAACCGCCTCCAAGTGACGGTGCTCGCCGAGTGCGCCACCCGCAGCGACGCGCTAACCAAGACGATCTGCGTGCTCGGGCCGGCGCGCGGCTTGCCGATCATCGAGCGCGACGCCCGGCTGGCGGCACTGGTGGTGACGGCCGGCGGCACTAACACCACAGTTGTCCAGTCCCGCCGTTTTCCCACTGTGAAATGACGGAGCACGGCCGAGTCGGTGGATGCATCGGCGCCTTGCCTCGTTTCCAACCGCAGCGTTGCCAAAACAATGTTGCCTTCATCCCGCGCGGAAATAATATCCGCAGGCCAGAAACGTAAAACAAACCCGCAATCATTTTATGCCCACCAAAGAAGCCACCGAAACCATTCTGATGGTCAAGGACGTCATCCTCAAATTTTTCGTCGAGTACGGGTTCAAGCTCTTCGGCGGAATAGTCATCCTCATCATCGGCATCCTCGTCGCCCGCTGGATCGGGAAGCTCGTGCTGCGGCAGCTTTCCAAAAAGGACATGGAACCGCCGGTGCGGATGCTGATCGTGCGGATGATCAAGCTGGTCATCATTGCCTTCACGCTCGTGCTGGTGCTGGAGAAAGTCGGCGTGTCCATCGCGCCGCTCGTCGCGGGCATCGGCGTGGCCGGCATCGGCATCGGCCTAGCCATGCAGGGCGTGCTCGGCAATATCGTCGCCGGTTTGACCATTATTTTCACCAAGCCGTTCCGGGTCGGCGAATACATCGAGTTGCTCAGCATGAACGGGCAGGTCACCGCCATCGAGCTGTTCTCCACCACCCTCGTCCACTCGGACCGCTCGCGCGTCGTCATTCCCAACCGGAAGATCGTCGGCGAAATTCTGCGCAACTACGGCACCATCCGGCAGCTCAACCTCTCCGTCGGCGTGGCCTATAGCACGAATATCACCGAGGCCATCGCCATGGTGCATGACGTCCTGGCCAGCAACCCGCGCGTGTTGAAAAATATGGAGCCAGCCGTCGGCACCTCGGCGCTGGGCGACTCCGCCGTGTCCATCAGCATCCAGGCCTGGGTGAGCGTGCCCGACTACGGCTCGGCGGCGGCGGAGATCAATCTGGCTGTGCTCGAACGCTTCCGCGCCGCGCGCATCGAGATTCCGTTCCCGCAGCGCGAAGTGCGTCTGGTCAGCAGCGCGGCGGCCTAGCAGCCGTTCCGGCTGTATTCCCGGGCGTCCCGCCCGTGAATCTTTTTGTCCGGGGGCAGACGCCTGCCCCACCATCCTGCCCGGTCTCTATTTCGGAGATCGGGTTTAACGCAAAGTCGCCAAGCCCTCGCTCAAGCTCTCAATTTTTTCCGCAACTGCGCGACGCTGGCGGTGCCCGTCGTGCCCAACTGGTGAATGACGATCGACGCGGCCGCGTTGGCCAGCGCCAGCGCCTCGGGCAGCGAGGCCCCGGCGGCCAGCGCGGTGGTCAGGTTCGCCGTCACCGCGTCGCCCGCCCCCACGATGTCGATCTCGCCGCGCACGGGCAGCACCGGGACGCGGGCCACCGCGCCGTCCGCCGCCGCGCCCACGATCCCCTGCTCCGCCAGCGTCACAAAAACCTTCCGGCTCCGGCGGCGCGCGAGCCGGGCCGCCTGGAATTTTATTTCCGCGAGATTCAATTTCCGTTTCACGCCCGCCAGCACGCCCAGTTCCGCGCGGTTCATTTTCAAATCCACCGGCGGGAAACCTTTCAACCCGCGCCGGCTGTCCGCGAGAATCAGCAGCCCTGGCCGCGCCCGGCGGACCGCGTTGATCGCCGCCAGCACGGGAGCCGTCACGACGCCGGTCCCCGCCGCGTCCACCTGGTCCATGAGGATGATCGCATCCACCCGGCCGGCGAGGGCGCAGACGGCGGCGGCGATTTGTGCCCGCAAGGACAGCGGCGTGGGCGTCCAGTTCTTGCTGTCGAGCCGGTTCAGTTCAACGGGCGGTTGGCCCGGCGCCACCAGCAGCGGCTTGCAATACGTGAATGTGCGCCGGAGCGGCGTCTGGAAAAAATAATTGAGCCGCACCCCGGCGCGGGCCTGCAACGCGCGACGCAGTTCAAACCCCTCGCCGTCCTCGCCGCAAAATCCGACCGGATAAATTTGGCCGACACCCAGCGCCACGAGATTGCTCAGGATGGTGCCCGCCGCGCCCGGTTGGCTGCGGACGCGGACGACGTTGTGCACCGGTCGGCCGGTCTCGAGGGAAGTCTCGCGCCGCGCCGGATCAATTTCAAGATAGCGGTCGAGGCAGAAATCGCCGACGACCGCGACGCGCAGGCGCGGATATTTTCGGGTGATCGAGAGGAAGCGTTCTGGGTTCACGGGCAGTTTTGCAACTGGTGCAGGAGGTGATGGACGAAGGCGATGTTGTCGCACTGGGCGTAGTGCATCGCGCCGCCCATGCGGGAAAAACTTTTACAGAAGCGTAGATAGTAGGCGGGATTGTCCTTGGGCGGCTCACCCTGCGTCCAGTCCCAGTGGCCACCGTCCTGGAGGTCCACGACGAAGATGGTGTGGTCGCGCACGATCGCGCGCCCGTCCTGGAGGCGGAGGTTGTTCACGCAACTGAGGCTCTTCTCGAAAACCTGCGGCCCCATGATCGCCGAGCCGATCGACAGCACCACCCCGCCGTCCAGCCCCTCGACGGCGGTGCTGAACTGGCGGAAATCCACGGTCGCCGCGCGGCCCAGCACCGCGCCGTTGAACATGGGATGATTCGAGATGATGTCATAGCCGATGCCGGGATGGACGGTCAGCGGCACGCCGCGCAGAAACGCCTGCGCGAGCACGCAGGTGTTTTTCCACGGGTGTTTCACCTCGTGCCGTCCCGCCGCGAGGCCGTGTGCACGCATCGCTACCAGTAATTCCGCGCGGGCCGGGGCGAGCGGATGGGCCGGCTCGGCGCGTAGGGCTTGCTCCAGCGTTTCCGCCGCCGGCAGGGTGACGCCATCCTCGGCGACAAGGCGTCCGAGGCTGCGCCCGTAGCCGGCACCGAGCAGCGCGCCGGCCAGCAGCGCGAGATGGGTGTTGCGCCCGGTCTCGTCCCAGGTGCCGAAGGTGCCGGTGGCCACGTTCTGCTCGACGCTTTCGGTGGAGCGTCCGAGAAAGGCCCATTCCCAATCGTGGATCGTGCCCGCACCGTTGGTCGCCAGATGCGTGATCCAATCGCCGGCCATGAGCTGG
Organism: Verrucomicrobiales bacterium; assembly: GCA_947502425.1. Lineage (GTDB taxonomy): Bacteria > Verrucomicrobiota > Verrucomicrobiia > Limisphaerales > SIBH01 > SIBH01. The sequence continues at coordinate 5,977 of CANMZY010000002.1, read as the reverse complement.
TCGAGCAGGAGGTGGCCGCCGTTTTTCAAAAGGTGCGCGCCGTAAATGAGCATGACGCTGGCACCGCGCCCGCGGGCGGCGCGGATTTTTTCGGCGGCGGCGCGGATGGTTTTCGCGCTGGCGGTGGAACAGTCCGGCGGGAGCGTGGCGGGCGAAACAACTGTTTCCCCGATCGTGGCGAGGCTGCGGCGCTGCGCCAGCGGATAAACTTTCACGCGGGAGAGATCGAGCGGTGGCGGCGGTGTTTTCATGGCGGCAGATGATGCTGCGGGAAATTATGAGCCAAAAATTCGCAGGAGCAAAGCGTCCGGTTCGCGGTAGTCGGCGATGAGCGCGTGCGCGCCGGCCTCGAGGAGATGGCGGCGCTTCCACGGATCGGCCAGGCCGGAGCCGTTGTCATTTTCATCGCTGGCCACGGCCAGCGCGAGTCCGCCCACGGCGCGGGTGCATTTCATTTCGGCCGGGCCGTCGCCGATCGAGAGCAGGCTGTCGCCGGAAATTTTCCCCTCGCGCAAAATGCGGTCGATCACGTCGCGCTTGGAGAAATGAGGGTCGTCCGGCGAACTGCCGTGAATGCGCCCGCCAAAAAAACTGGCGAAGCCGAGCAGTTCCGCCTCGTGCCGGACGCGGTGTTCGATGGTGCCGCTGAGGATGTGGAGGGTGACACCGCGATACCGGAGTTTTTCCAGCAACGCGCGCGCGCCAAAGACCACGAACTCATCCTGAGCCTCCGGGCCGTTTAGAATTTTTTTTGAACGGTCCTCGATGACCGCGTCGAGCCGGCGCTGGTATTCGAGCAGAAGCTGGCCGGGAGCGGGCGCGTGCCCGCCGCGCTCCGTCACTCGTTCGGCCAGGCGGTTCATCTGATGGAGGGACGGCTTGCCGTTCAAGCTGAGAATGTCGCCGAGGAGCAACTCGTGGATGGCGGCTTCGGATTCGCCGGGATGCACCGGCAGATGTTCGCGGAAAAGCTGACGCATGATTTCCGGCCAGCCGTGGCGCAGCCAGGAGAGCGTGCCGTCAAAATCAAAAACGACGTGGCAGATGCCCGGGCGGGGCGCGAAGTCGTGGTGAATTTCGAGGTGGGCGGCGGGCAGGGCGGCGGAAAACATTTGCCTCAGTAAAGGGGCTTTGCCCGGATAAAGTCAAACCGGGACCATCTGCGGCCGTTGCGGAATTAGACCTTGCACCCCGGGATGATTTTGTTACGAACTGCCCTGGAAACAGCGATCAATTCAAAATGTCCCCGGAACCAGTTATGAAAAAAATACTCAGTCTGTGTCTGATCGCGGCCTGCGCCGCCATCGCCGCGCCCCGGGTGGGCGCAGCTGATAAGAAACCCGCACCCGCCGAAGCCGGAAAGGCGGCGAAGGGGAAGAGTCTTCCTTTCACCGGCATTTTAACTGCGGTGGACAAGCAGGCCAAGACCATCACCGTCGGCGAACGCGTGTTCCAGATCACCTCGGAAACGAAAATCACCAAGGCCGGAAAACCGGCGACTCTCGAAGACGGCGTGGTGGGCGAAGAAGCCGCCGGCTCCTGCAAGGCCGCCGACGGCGGCAAAATGGAAGCCGGTTCGGTGCGTTTCGGCGCCAAGGTGGCCAAGCCGAAGACGCCATGACCGGCCGCCGCCAGGTGCCGCCTGCCCGAAGCAAAGCGCCCGCCCGCCCGCCGGCCATCTCATCCCACACATGAAGCGACCACTCCTCTCCCGGCTGCTGCCGAGACGCTTCCAGCAGCCGCTTTACTACCGTTACTACCACTACTATCACGCTGACTGACCGGGGCTTTTCGAGGTGTCGCCCCTGGCGCTGGCGCCGAACATCTCGATGCACGGTTTGCTGCCGGGCGACCTCAGCTCGGGCAACATTGCCTTCAACGGTTTTTACGAACCGGCGTTGTCCGGGCACATCGTGCAACTGGCGCGGCAGGGCGGACTGCTGGTCGATGTCGGCGCGAACATGGGATATTTTTCACTCTTGTGGGCGGGCTCGAATCCGAACGGCCGGGTCATCTCGTTCGAGGCCGCGCCGCGCAACATCGCGCTGCTGGAAAACAACGTCGCCCAGAACCGTCTGGCGGATCGGATGACCATCGTGCCCAAGGCCGCCGGCAAAAGCACCGGCACCATTTCCTTCGACAACGGCCCCGCTATCCAAACCGTCTGGGGCGGCATTACGTCATCAGTCGCGGCCAGCACGATCACCGTGCCGCTAGTGCGCCTGGATCAGGAACTACCCGACGCGTCCATCGACGTCCTCAAGATCGATGTGGAAGGCGCAGACACCTGGGTCTTGTTCGGCTGCGAGGCGCTGCTGAAAAAGAAACGGATCGGCACCCTCTTCTTCGAGCAGAACCGGGAGCGGATGGAGTTGCTGGGAATTGCCGCCGGAGAGGCGCAAACTTTTCTGCGGGATCTCGACTACACCCGCGAGCCGCTGGGCGGAGACGATGGCGAGTGGGTGGCGCGACCGAACGGCCGGCCGGCCTCGTAGCGGCGGGTGTCCCACCGGCCGTGGAGGGCGCGCGTCTCGCCCGGCGGAAAGGCGTGAGGAGCACAATGGCGGTATGAAACTGAAGGGGCACGGGGATTCCGTTGCATTTTTCCGGGCGGCGGGACGCCCGCCGCGACGAGACCGTCACTTGGCGGCGGGATCCGGGAGCGGGTGGAAGATGAGGGCGCGAGCGGTGCGTTTGGCCTCGTATTTCTTGAGGCCGAAAAGCACGGAGGACATGGTCACTTCGCCGGCCTTCAATTCGCGGCAGTCGCCCTCCATGAAATCGCCATTCTTCAAGAGCAGGCCGGCGGTGGCGCGGTTCAGATCGGCCCGCCTTTTTTCCGGGAGCGGCTGCAGGAGCACGGCGGAGACGCGCGTGGTGAGGATTGATTCTTCCATGGCACCGGCCCGGCGGAAGACGACCTGGGTGTCATCCGCGCCGACAATTTCCGCCGGAACGCTGGTGCCGTCGCGCAGCAGCAGGCCCGGCTCGAGGAACGGGCCTTCCTCCGGCTTCGCGGGTGAGACGCCCGGCTGACCGGTGAAACGGCCGCCGCCACGAATGATGATCTGTCCGTTGTTGAATCCGCGAACGACGATTCCTTCATTGATCTGCCCCGCCGGTTGCGCGACGCGTACGATGATCTCCGGTCGATCGACGGGGAACTCGAATTTCGCAACCTCGGGCAGGGCGGTGTCTTTCAACGCGGCAAACCAGATACGGCCGGCCGAGGTCCTGGCAGCGAGCACCGGGCCGCCCGCATTGAGTTTGCCGGCACGGAGACGGGTGGTTTCGTCACCCTGCCACTGGATGGGCAGGTCGGTTTCCACCTGGCCGTGCTGGGAGGAGGCTTCTAGGTTGAGCGCGAGCTTGGGCAGGAGTTTGATTTCAACGCTGCCGCCGGCGGTGCTGAAACTGGAGTTGTTCTGCGGCTGACCGTGCAGCGCGGCGGTGATGGAGCCGCCCTGGGTCTGGGCGACGACGGTGTTGAAAGCCGCGCCGATGCTGATGCCGCCGCCGGCCGTGATCAGGCGCAGCGGACCGCGCGCAATGCCGATCTTGACGGAACCGCCGGCGGTTTCCATCACCACCTCGCCACCCGCCTCGCCCAGGGTGAGTTTCCCGCCCGCGCTTTTCAGGCGCGCGGTGCCAGTGGCGCCGCGCACGTCGATGGCACCGGCGGCGGACTCGGCGGTGACGTCGCCCGTAATATTGCCGAGGTGAATGGAGCGCGAGGTGGTCGAGGCTTTGACATTGCCCTCGAAGTTGGTGACGGCGATGCGGCCATCGATGTTCTTCAGTTCGAGATTGAACTTTTTCGGCACGATCACGCGGTAACGCCAGGTCGGCGGCTCGTTGGCGCCTTGACGGAGCCTGACCACGTTGCCCTCGCGCGTCAGCCGCACGCTCTTCGCGGAAAAACCGGTGTCATGTTCGGCGGTGGAATAGACTTCCAAAGTCGCATCGCCCTGGTCGGCGGTGGCGACTTCGAGCGTGCCGCGAATCATGTCCACCTGGAGCGTCCCGCCGAAGGGCGCGGCGGCGGAGAGCTTCAAGAGCGGCTCCGGCCCGGCCTTGAGGGCGTCAGCCGCGAGCAGCGTCCCGGTGAACAGGAGCGGGACGGCGAGCAGCGCGGCCACGGCGGATGGAACCCGCAGGCACAGGGGAAATCTTCGGGAGCGCATGGAAAAGTCTTCTCGTACGGAGACGCGCCGCGCAAGCGATACTTTTGATCACGCACCCGGATGGGCGCATGAATCGCGTTCCGGTCAACTGGGACAACCTAAAGGTTGAACTCCAACGAAAGCAGCCAGGGCATCGCTGGAGTTCACGCTGGAGCGGATCCGATGGACGCAGGGGCGTCAGATGGACGGGTCAACCCATCACTCGTCCGAGGCGCGGCGGCGGGATTCCTTTTTGGCGGCGTGATGGGATTTGTCGGCCAGCATCCGCTGCCTGGCGCCCTGGCTGCGCCCGCGTTTCTGACGGCGGATTTTTTCCAGGCGCGAGCGCTCGGCATCGGCCCGGGACTTTTGGCGCGCTGCGATTTTATCGAGGAGCAGCTTGCGGGCGAGGAAACGGTTCAGGCCCTGCTGGCGGGTGTCCTGGCATTTGACCTGCAGGCCCGTCGGGCGGTGGAGCAGCATCACGCAGGTGGAAACCTTGTTCACGTTCTGCCCGCCGTGCCCGCCGGAGCGGACGAAACTCTCTTCGAGGTCGGCCTCGCGCACGCCGAGCGCGGCCAGGCGTTGCGCGAGCTGACCGGCCTTTTCCGGGCTGACGGGGAACGTGCTCATGGGCGGAAGGCGCGCCGCTTAACGGGCCAGGCCACATTCGCGGGCGAACCACGCCGGCTGGAAATGGGCGAGCGGGCCTTTGAGTTTTTCCAACTCCTCCGCCGGGCCGTGAAATTCTAGGCGGGTGAGGTCGGCGATCTGCAAGGCCTCGAGCAGCAGCGGGCCGACGTTGTCGAGGTGGGCCAGGACGCCCTCGGCCCCGAGGTAGCCTTCGCGGCAGAAGATTTCGTCGCCGTTGATCGTGAACTCGTAGTAGAGGTTTTTCGTTTCGCCGGCGGTTTTCGCGACGAAGGCCGGCATCGCGGCCTTGAACTGTTCGAGCTTGCCGGGATGGGCTTTGAAGTAGGGATGGATGCTGACGACGTTGGTGTGCATGGGTCAGTTGGGTTGAGTGCGGATGGCGGACTGGATGGATGACGGGCTGGAAATCACGGGCGGATTATCGCGCAAGTCCGGGCGTGATCAAGCCTGACGTGTGGGGGCCATGCGGTCATCGAGACCACCTCATCCGATTACGGCGAGGTGAAGGTGGCGTTTACGCTGCGCGCAGCATTCATCGTCACCTGACAGGTGCCTTTGCCGGTGCAGGCTCCGGTCCAGCCGGCGAAGGTCGAGCCGACGGCCGGCGTGGCGGTGAGCGTCACCACCGTGTTGGCGTTGTAAACTTCCGTGCAATCCACACCGCAGTTGATGCCCGCCGGGGCGCTGGTGACGGTGCCGGTGCCGGCGCCCGCATGCGCCACGGTCAACTGATAGATGTTCAGGGTGAAAGTGGCGGTCACGCTCGTCGCGAAGTTCGTCACCGTGCAGGTGCCCGTGCCCGAGCAACCGCCGCCGGTCCAGCCGGCGAAGGTCGAGCCGCCGGCCGGCGTGGCGGTGAGCGTCACCACCGTGTTGGCGTTGTAAACTTCCCTGCAATCCACACCGCAGTTGATGCCAGCCGGGGCGCTGTCGATGGTGCCGGTGCCGGTGCCGGCCCGGGCGGTCGTCAGCAGGTAAGTGACCTGCGAGCAGACGCTGGGCGAACCGGCGCAGGTGTAGTATATGCTGATTTTGCAAACGTCGGAACAACCGTCGCCGTCGATCAGGTTGCCGTCGTCGCAAGTTTCGGCTCCGGCGGGGATGCCGTCTCCGCAGACCGTGGTGCAGACGCTGGGGGTGCCGACGCAGGTGAAGCCGCG
>CANMZY010000001.1:0-32801 GCA_947502425.1 Verrucomicrobiales bacterium | reverse complement strand
AGAAGAAATGGGTGGCGGAATACTTGCGCGCGGCGCGTCCGGCGTCGGTCTGGGATCTGGGATCGAACACCGGCGCGTTCAGCCGTCTGGCCGCCGCGCAGGGCGTGCCGACGCTGTCGTTCGACGTCGATCCGGATTGTGTGGAGATCAACTACCTCAAAGGCCGGAAAAAGGGTGAAAAGAATCTTCTGCCGCTGCTGCTCGACCTGACCAACCCTTCTCCGGCGCTCGGCTGGGCGCAGGCCGAGCGGATGTCCTGGATGGAGCGCGGTCAGCCCGATCTTGTCCTGGCGCTAGCGGTGGTTCACCATCTGGCCATCGGTCACAACCTGCCGCTGGACCGGCTGGCGGATTTTTTCCGCGGGCTGGGCCGCTGGCTGATCATCGAGTTCGTGCCGAAGAACGATCCGAACGCGCAAAAATTGCTGCGAGTGCGCGAGGACATTTTTATGGATTACAGCCGCGAAAATTTTGAACGCGAGTTTGCGAAGAGCTTCGTCATCGAGCGTTCGCAGACGGTGCAGGATTCCGAGCGGGTGCTTTATCTGATGCGCCGAAAGGAGGCGGGGGTTTCGGCATGAACAAGACTCCGCCGGTCATTCATCCGTTCATGTTCGGGGCGATGTATGTACTCATGTGCTTTCATGAGGTTCAGCCCTTCACCAACTGGCAGGAATTGCTGGGACTGATGACGCTGACATTGGGCCTGATTTATCTGGTCTATCGGGTCTTCCGACTTGCTTTTCCGGAGGGGTTCAAGGCCGCGATTCTGACGCACGCTGTGCGTCATCCTGTTTTGTTTCTTCGGCTACCTGGAAGGCGTGATCAGGAATTACCTGGGCCATCTGCCGTGGCCCGAACTGGCCCGCTCCCGTTATGTGTTCCTGCTGCTGGGCATCGTGTTCGGGACGGCGGCGTGGCTGGTGGTTCGCACCCAGCGCACCCTGCGCCGGGTGAAAATCTACCTGAACATCGCCACCAGCCTGGCGTTCGCGTTCACGGTTTTCCAAATCGTCACCCACCCGCTGCCGCTGGCCTCCCGGCGTCACGCGCCCCATGATCCGAACGAGCAGAAGCCGCTGGTCGCGCCCGCCAACGCCCCGGACATCTACTACATTTTGCTGGACGCCTACACCAGCGCGGAAAGCCTGCAGGCCTACTGGGGCCATGACAATTCGGAGTTCGTGAACTTCCTGACCGGCCACGGCTTTCAGGTCGTGAAAAATGCGCGGGGAAATTATGGCGCCACGCCCTGCTGCATGAGCGTCTCGTTGAACATGAACTACCCGCGCCCCGCCCTGCCGGGCATCAATGATTACGCCGAACAGAACCGCCTGTCGGAGATCATCGACCGCGCCCGCGTGCCGTTGAAATTGGAAGAGGCCGACTACAAGGTCCTCAATCTCTCCCTTTTTGAAGTGGCCGCCTATCCGCCTTTCTATGAATACCCGTTCATGGATTACACGACGCTCACTGAAATCATCATCAAGAAATCCGTGGCCGGCTTCGTGCAGAACTATTACTTGAGGCACAACTTGAAGAACGCCGGGGCGCTCGCATCGGAGAAACCACCACCAGATTGCCAGTGGCGGCACTGTCCAACCAAGGTTTCAAGAAGGCGATTTCTTCCTCCGGGGTGAGCGGGGATTTTCGTCGCCCGCCCCAGTTGCGAGTGGCCGTTGGCCCCGCCACCTCCTGCTTGCGAAAGGCGACTTGGAGTCGCGCCACGGTCGCACGGCCCACCCCCAGGACATCCGCAGCTTGCTCAAGAGTCGCCCCAAACAAGGCGGGCAGCAGCACAGCCTGACCTTGTCGCAGCGACGCGACCGAAGTTGAGGTCGCGGCGATTATTTGCGCCCGCTTCACGATGTATGGATCAATCCGTCGTGGTCTTGCCATGCCCAGACGCTACCATGTTTAGTCTCATCTTGGAAGCGAATTAGAATAAGGTGTCTGACTGTGCTCGGCACCATGGGACGACAGCGTGGCTGCCGCGGCAGAATGGTCCGGAACATACGCCAGCCGGGTACTGAAATAACGGTTAAACAAAAGTCGGAACGTGTTCACTGGTGTGATTCCCGAGTACGGCTCTGCATTGCCAATACCCGGCGGAAGGAGCATGGCGTTTAGGATCGTTAACGATTCTGCGTCTCTGGCCTCGCGTGGCGACAGATTGCGAAATCCGTGGTCGCTCTGGATAACGATTACGGGAGGCCGTTTCGCCGTCGCAAGAATTCTGGCTAACGCGTTGGTGACCACCCGGTCCACGTAAATAAGCTGGTTAAGGTAGTCATCCTTCGTGGCGTCGCGAAATTCCGGTCCAACTCCCTTGAGAATTTGATTTCCATCCCGGTCAAAAAAATAGGGAGCATGTGGGAGGAGAATATGGGCGTAGATGAAGCGGGGCGCAGCACTGGGGGTGGCAACGATATCCTGCAGTTTCTCGATCATGCGTATGCTGCTGTTGCCTTGTTGCCGCACCCACACATGTTCCGCCGCGTGTCCGAGTGGCGTTTTCATCAGCGCCAAGCCGGGAACCGTGATCGACAAGGCGCTCGAATGGCGATAAGCGGGCGGCGCGCCATCCAGTCCGGGGAAGATCGACAACTCGATAACTTTGTATCCTGCGTCCTTCAGCAACCGCTTGGCATCTCCATTCTCAACGCAGCGCATGATGTATGCCCCACGCGCAAACGACTTCCACTCATGCGGCATCTTCGGCGGAAATTTCATATTAAACGTGGTCGCCATGCAATAGGCCGTGGAATCAAGGTTCGCCTGGGCATTCGATACCACGTGAAAGCCCGCCCGGTTCAGCGCCTGCACGAACCACGAGGCATCGTAATTCCAATATCGCTGAAGACTTTCGGGGCTCGTGTGCCCGTCCAGGATGATGTAGTAAATATCTGGCGAGTCTTTTGAGATATGAAACGGCGCTCGATTCCCTCCCCATGTTGGGGGGGGTGGCACCGGCAGCAGCGCTCGCATACCACCATAGGCAATCAATAGCAGGAGGGCAATTGTGCTGAATTGCCGAAGCGCTGGCGCCCACAAGCGTTTCCCCTTCAATGCCGCCAGCAATATTGCCCAGCTACAGCCGAGCGCCAACAGCACGTAGCGGCGGCTCCCGTTTCGCACAGCGGGAATATCGTGGAGCACCGTAAGTATATAGCTAAAGAAATAAAAGGTCAGGAGAAAGACGGTCGTCCATAGCGCGGCTTTTTCCCGGTCGCGCAAGATCAATCGAGCCGCCAGATAAGCCATCAGTCCGGCGGCAGCCGACACTGCAAACGTGAGCGCCAGGCCCGGCAAAGTGCCAAAGGGCTTCAGTTCGACGAAGCATTCAAGGCTGAAGAAGGCCGACACCAGCAGTGGTGCCCCCCATCCGGGGGTATTTTTCAAGAGTCGCGACATCAAAGTTTTTTTATGCTATACAGTATCCGATCCGGGCCGTGCACCTACAATGACAATTATAATTCCCCAGAGGAAGGGTAATTGTCGTTTTACTGAACGCCAGCCAGCGGGTTCTGGACGCCCTGCAGGCAGCCGCCACCGCGTCCGGCTCGGCAAAGGAGCCGCGTTTCATCTACGCCCATCTAATGATGCCGCATCAGCCGTTTTTTTCGACCGCCACGGCCGGCCGTTGAACAAGGGTTTCGGACGTGAACTGAACAAGGACGATTATATAGAGCAGCTCATTTACGTGAATCAACTGGTGACCAATGTCATGGCCAACATCCTCTCGAAACCCAAAAAGCCGCCAATCATTGTGCTGCAGGGCGACCACGGCTTCCGCTCTTTACAGGGGACGAACCGAACAAACGAAGCAACGACCATCCTCAACGCCTACCATCTGCCCGGAGCGCAGCCGGGCTGGGTTTACGAGGGGATCACGCCGGTGAACTCCTTCCGCATGATCTTCAATCACTACTTCGGGACGCAATACTTCTACCATCCCGACGTGCAGTTGACTGACAAGGATCAACCGCCCGGCAGGCAGTTGAAAGATTAGCGATGACTCACCTCCCGGCCGGCGCCGGCTCCAACGATTCCGACAGGTGATGGGACTGGCCGTTGCTGTTGGCCGCCGCGCGGTTGAGGAGATTTTGATAGGTGGCCAGCGCCAGCAACGGCCAACTGTTCCGATACATGTCGTACTTCAGGTAAAACACTTTCGGAAAACCGGTGCCGGTGATTTCGTGTTCCGTCCACGAACCGTCCGTGTTCTGCGTGCGGGTGAGATATTCGATGCCGCGCTGGACGCTGGGCAGATGCGGATCATCGAAGGCGAGCAGGCCCATCACGGCCCAGGCGGTCTGGGACGCGGTGCTCGGTCCCTGGCCTTTGAAAACAGGGTCGTCGTAGGTGTTGCAGCGTTCGCCCCAGCCGCCGTCCGTGTGCTGGACGCTCTCCAGCCAGTCGCGACCCTTGAGGAGCCAGGGCTGGTTCATGTCGAGGTGGAGCGCGCGCAGGCCGCGCAGCACTTGCCACGTTCCGTAAATGTAATTCACGCCCCAGCGTCCGTACCATGAGCCGTCGTCCTCCTGTTCCTCGCGCAGATATTCGAGCGCCTTTTGAATTTGCGGATTTTTCCGGTCGAAATTTTCGTAGCCGAGCAGTTCGAGAATGCGCGCGGTGATGTCGGCACATTCGGGATCGAGCATCGCGTTGTGGTCGGCAAAGGGGACTTTTTCGAGAATGCCCTTGGTGCAGTCCTTGTCGAAGGCCGCCCAGCCGCCGTCCTTGCACTGGAAGGTGAGCATCCACTTCAACCCGCGCTGGAAACATTCGTCGCGCCGGTTTGGATTGTTCGTCGGAATTTTGCGGAGCGCCAGCAGCACCATCGCGGTGTCGTCCACGTCCGGGTTCCATTTATTCTCATACTCGAAAACCCAGCCGCTCGGCTCGACGTTGGCCGGGTTTTTGTAGGTCCAGTCACCACGGAAACGAATTTCCTTTTCCATCAGCCAGTCGGCGCACTTATCCAGCGCGGGGTGTTCGGCGGGGACGCCGGACTCGTGCAGGCAGATGGCGACGATGGCCGTGTCCCAGACGGGTGAAAAGCACGGCTCGATGCGGACGGTGTCGGCGGTTTCGTGTTCGAGCTTCTTCAACTCCATTTCGGCGCGGACGACCTGAGGATGATTGTCCGCATAGCCGAGGGCCTTGAGCGCGATGAGCGCGTTGAGCATCGCGGGGAAAATGGCGCAGAGACCGTGCGAACCTTCAAAGCGCTCCAGCATCCACTGCTCGGCCTTCTGGAGCGCGAATTTCCGGAAGGGGCGAAGCTTGTTGCGTTCGACAAATTTGTGGAGGCTGTCCAGCCAGAGGAAAAAGTTCCGCAGGGTGAAGGGCTGGGGATCGGGGACTGGCGCGAGATCGCGCGCGTGGCGACCGTGGGGATAAAGCTCGTCGAGGGTGACGCCGTTCTGCAGGGGGCGGGTCGGCTGGAAATGGTTGATGATGGAAAGCGGCACGAGCATGGAGCGCGACCAGTTGCTCATGTCGTGGAAGTTTACATGAAACCATTTGCCGATGAGGATGACCTCGCTGGGGATGGTCGGGACATACTCCCACGGGAACAGGCCGATGAGGGCGAGGTAGAGCTTGGAAAACGTGTTCATGCGCGGCACGCCGCCCAGGTTGTTGGCGATCTCGCGGGCGCGCAGCATCCGGGGATCGGTGACGGAGTTCCCGGCCAGTTTGAGCGCGAGGTAGGCCTTGATGGTGGCGTTCACCTCGGCGGGACCGCCGTAGTAGATGTTCCAGCCGCCGTCCGGCAGTTGCATCGAGAACAAATGATTCACCGCCTTGCGCTCCCAGGCCCGGTCCACCTTCCCGTTCCAGTGATGGTAGGCGACCATGTCCGAGACCAGCGTGGAATCAACGATCAGTTCACCGACCCAATAGCCCTCGGGCTTTTGTTCGCCGAGCAGAAAATCTTGCGACCGCTTGATGGCGGCCTCGGCGGCGGAAACAGTCCGGCCGGAAATTGGTTCAGCCGAGGAATCGGCCGGTCTGTCGCGTTGCGTTTGAGTCACAGACAAGCCGCATGATTTGCGGACTGGCCAAGGGCTGTAAAGCTCTTTAATTAACGACGCAAAGTTGGAAATCGCATGAACGACATCACGACTCAGGAAGACATTCGCAAACCGCCCCCTCAAGCGAGCCGTCCGCGCCGGCAGTGACATTGCCATGCGCTCGCCCCCCGTTGACTCATGCGAGAAATTGCGATTTACTAAGACCATGACAGCGGCCCGACTCATCGAAGAAATGATAGCGCTTACCGTCCGGGAACGCGCCTATGTCGTCGAGGCAACCATCCGCGAATCGACCACGGCGGAGCGCAAATCCCTGGAGCGGTTCCTGCGCCGTCTGCAACACCCAGACGTTCCCGAAGCTTTCTGGCAGGGCGTGGAAGACCATGAGGGCGACCGGACGGTGGACATGGAAACGGCGCTGCATGACCGGCCTCCTGGTCGCAAATGAAATTCCGTGCCTCAGAAACTTTCTGGAAGCATTTCTACGATCTGAGTCCGGGCCAGAAGGAATCCGCCCGCGTAGCCTAGAAAATTTTCAAAAATGATCTATTCGATCCACGGCTGCGCACTCACAAAATCCATCACCTCTCGGCCGCCTTGGGTCGCACGGTCTACGCGGCGGACCTCGAAGCCGATCTGCGTGTGATCCTCTATCTCGACGGTGAAATGATTCGCACGGTGGACATCGGCACGCACGATCTTTACAAACTCTGAACCCGCCAACTCCCTGTCGCGCGTTCCATCCGCGCCCATTTTCAACTTTCAACTTTCCGCTTTCCCCTTAACTTCCTTTCGCATGAATTTGGATTTTGTGAAAATGAACGGGGCCGGGAATGATTTTGTGCTCATCGACAATCGCGCGCAAAAAATTTCCCTCACCACCGCGCAGGTCGTCCGCCTGTGCGACCGCCAGCGCGGCGTGGGCGCCGATGGCGTGATGCTGCTGGTGCCGTGCGCCAGCGGGCAGGCCGACTGGGCGTGGGAGTTCTACAACAACGACGGCAGCCGCGCCGAAATGTGCGGCAACGGGGCGCGCTGTTTCGCCCGCTACATTCAGCGCCAAACCGGCGCGGGTCGCGACATCACTTTCGAGACGGTCGCGGGCGTCATCACCGCGCATTTCACCGGCGAGCGTGTGACCGTCGGCCTCACGGCCCCGAAGGATCTGCGCCTCGGCCAGACCGTGCCGCTGGCGAACGGTCCCGCCACGATTCACTCGCTCAACACCGGCGTGCCGCAGGCCGTGCTCTTCGTGCCGGACGCCGACCAGGCGATGGTCGCGCAACTCGGACGCGAGATTCGTTTTCATCCGCACTTCGCGCCGAAGGGCACGAACGTGAACTTCGTGCAGGTGCTCGGTCCAAATCACATTCGCGTCCGCACTTATGAACGCGGTGTCGAAGGCGAGACCCTCGCCTGCGGCACCGGCGTCACGGCCTCGGCGCTCATCTCCTCGCGCGTCCACGGATTTTCCTCGCCCGTGAAAGTGCAGGTGCAGGGCGGCGACACGCTCGAAGTGACTTTCACCGCGAAGGACGGCGCGTTCACCGACGTGCGGCTGAACGGCCCGGCGGATTTTTGCTTCGATGGCAAGATTGAGCTGTGACGACGGGCTTGCCGCCAAATTGAAAATCATCTAACCTACCGCCATGACAATCATTCGTTTTGCGGATGTTGAGACTGAGCGGTTCGCGCTGGGCAAGCTCGCCGGGCGATTCTCGTTCAAGACCTGGGCTACGGGCGAAACGATGGTGCCGGAGCCGGCGCTCAGTTATCTAGCCTTGGAGGGAATCGCATTTCACGCCGAAGGCCGGGCCAGTTATGAACGCATCACGTCGCTACGAAATCCTGCTGCCGTTGCGGTTTAACGACGGACAGCCAGTGCCGGACGAGCTGGTCTCGGATACCATGCTGGAACTGGCCTGCAATTCGGAGCGGTTTCCTGCGAGACGCAAACCATTCACGGTCTTTGGTCGGACGAGGGGCAAATTTTCCGCAGTGATCTGGTGCGGTTGTTTATCGATGTGGCCGACACTCCGGCCAATCGCGAATTTTTCCTGCAATTGAAGACGCGCTTGAAAAGTCGTTTTCAACAACTGGACATCTGGTTGACCGCCCACGCCATCGAAGTCCTCTGACCGAAAATACAGGCTGGTCAAATCCCTCGGTTTCCCCAAAATCAACTCCCACTGTGAACGAACAACACCTGTTTATCGGCACCTACACCGCCATCGTCACGCCGTTCAAAAACGGCACGCTCGACGAGAGCGCGCTTGAACGCCTTGTCAAAGCCCAGATCAAGGGCGGCGTGGACGGCATCGTCCCCGTCGGCACCACCGGCGAATCGCCCACGCTCGATTACGAGGAGCACATCCGCGTCATCGAACTGGCCGTCGAATTCGCCCACGGCAAGATCAAAGTGCTCGCCGGCACCGGTGGCAATTCCACCAGCGAGGCCATTTATCTCACCAAGGCCGCCGAGGAGGCCGGGGCCGACGGCACGCTGCAAGTCGCGCCCTACTACAACAAGCCGTCGCAGGAAGGTTTGTTCCAGCATTTCCACGCCATCGCCCGCGCCACGAAAATGCCCGTCGTGCTCTACAGCATTCCGGGCCGTTGCGGCATCGAGATCGCCGTGGACACGGTGAACCGCCTCGCGCACGACAGCGTGAACATCGTCGGCATCAAGGAGGCTGGCGGCAACGCCGACCGCGTCAGCCAGCTCCGCCAGGTGCTCGGGCCGAAGTTCACGATTCTCAGCGGCGATGATTCGCTCACGCTGCCGTTCATGGCGGTCGGTGCGAACGGCGTCGTCAGCGTGGCCTCGAACGTGATTCCGCGCGAAGTGGCGCATCTGGTGGACGCTTTCGCCAAGGGCAAGGTCGGCCTAGCGCAGCGAATTCACGCGAAATATTATCCGCTGTTCAAAGACCTGTTCATCGAGACCAACCCGGTCCCGGTCAAGGCCGCGCTGGCCATGATGGGCATGATGGCGGAGGAATACCGCCTGCCGCTCGTGGCCATGAGCGGAAAAAATCGCGACGCGCTCCGGGCGACGTTGAAGGCGTGCGGGGTTTTGAAATAGCGTATGACTCGCATCATCATCACCGGTTCCAAAGGGCGCATGGGCCAGACGCTGCTCGCCTGTGCCGCGCACATTCCTGAACTCCAGGTCGTCGGCCAGGTCGATCAGGGCGACGACCTCGGGGCCATCATCGCCGGGTGCGATGCGGTGATTGATTTCAGTTTTCACGACGTCACGCCCGCCGTCGCCGCCTTGTGCGCGCAGCACAAAAAGGCGCTCGTCATTGGCACCACCGGCCACAGTGAGAAAGACAAAGCGGAAATCGGAAAGCGGAAAGCGGAGATCCCGATGGTTTGGTCATCCAACTACTCCACCGGCGTCAACACCCTCTTCTGGCTCACGCGCAAAGCGGGGGAAATTCTGGGACCGGGCTTCGATCTGGAAGTCGTCGAGATGCACCATCGCCTCAAGAAAGACGCGCCGAGCGGCACCGCCACCACGCTCCTCGAAATTCTTGCCGACGTCCGCCAACTCCAGATCGCCGACGCGCTGCGCCACGGACGCGAAGGCATCGTGGGCGAACGCACCAGCGGCGAGATCGGCATCCACGCAATTCGCGGCGGCGATGTCGTTGGTGATCACACCGTCATTTTTGCCGCCAACGGCGAACGGGTGGAACTCACCCACAAAGCCAGCAGCCGCGAGACCTTCGCCAACGGCGCGCTCCGGGCCGCGCAATGGGTGGTGCGGCAGAAGCCGGGGATTTACGACATGCAGGATGTGCTGGGGTTGAAATGAACGCGGAACGCGGAACGCGGAACGCGGAATTCGCCTTCATCGCGCTCGGCTCCAATCTCGGCGACTCCGCGCAAATCCTCCGCGACGCGATGGCGCGGTTGCAGGAGTTTTCCGACGCGCCGCTGGAAAAATCTTCCCTGGGGCAAACCGCGCCGGTCGATTGCCCGCCCGGCTCGCCCATGTTTGTGAACGCCGTCGTTGCGCTCACGCCGCGCGCGGGCGAGACGCCGGAATCGCTGATCCTAAAATTGCAGGCGCTGGAGAAGGAGTTTGGCCGCCGGCCCAGGAAAGTTTTGCACGAGGCGCGTCCGCTCGATTTGGATTTGATCGCCTTCGGCCGTGAGATCCGCGCCACAACGCAGCTCACGCTCCCGCATCCACGCGCGCACGAACGCCGCTTTGTCCTCCAGCCCTTGAGCGAGATCGCGCCGGATTTTGTGCTGCCCGGACAAAGCCGCAGCGTGAGCGAACTGTTGAGCCTGCTCGCGCCGGATGAATCGATCCGCCGGATCGTTTAGCTTTCCGGTAGGGATGCGCTGCCGCGCATCCGAAACTTCGGAGAGAAGGAGCGAAGCGATGTTCCAGCCACAGATGCTGCAACGACCGCCGGCATCGCTTCGCCTGCTGCCGGTAAGATTTCGGCGGCGCGGCAACGCCGCCCTACTGGATTGGGTTCGCCAGTTGCGTGTTGCACCTCACAACGCGGGCACATTGATGAAATGATTTACGTGCCTGGTGATTTTCGGCATAACCGTCGCGTGAATTTTTCCCCGCCATCAGAACCGGAAATGAACCACGGCCTGCCGCTGGTGCGGCCGCAAATCGTGCCGCCGCTGGACCCGGCTTTCCGCCCGGCCGTGCTGGCGAACCGCGCCTTTCTCGCCGCCGTCAAGGCTTTCGGAAACCCGCAGCCGCTGCGGCTGGCGCTGGAGCAGGCCGATGGTTCGGTGTTTCATCACGCCACGGAAATTTTCGCGGAAGGACGGCCCGGCGCGGCGGGCAATTTCACCTGCATCGAACGGCTGGTGAAATTTCTCCTCTGGAGCCGGGGCGGCTGGAGAATTCATCTCGCCGGCTCCGCGCAGCTCGCCACGCAGTTGCAAAATCATTTCCGGGAGACGGCCACGGGGAAGTTCGATTCCCACATCATCGGCGAGAAAATTTACGACCGTCCCATCGAGGTCAGCAGCCCGCGCGAACTGCCGCCGCCCCGTGCCGCCACGCAACCGCTGGGCCGCCATCTTGACGGCTGCCGCATCGGCTTCGATCTCGGCGGCAGCGATCGCAAGGTTGCGGCGGTCATCGATGGCCGGGTTGTCTTCAGCGAGGAGACGGTGTGGGACCCGTATTTTCATCCCGACCCGCAGTATCACTTCGACGGCATCATGGACTCGCTGCAAAAAGCCGCCGCGCACCTGCCGCGCGTCGATGCCATCGGCGGCAGCGCGGCGGGCTGTTACGTGAACAACCGCGTGAAAGTTGCCTCGCTCTTTCGCGGGGTCGCGCCCGAGTTGTTCGACCAGCGTGTGAAAAATTTGTTCTTCGAGGTGCAGCACGCGATGGGCGGCGTGCCGCTCGAAGTCGTCAACGACGGCGAAGTGACCGCGCTGGCCGGTTCGATGGCGCTCGGACAAAACGCCGTGCTCGGCCTGGCGATGGGCACCAGCCTGGCCGCCGGCTACGTCACCCGGGACGGCGGCATCACGTCGTGGCTCAACGAACTCGCCTTCACGCCGGTGGACTTCCGCGCCGACGCGCCGCGCGACGAGTGGAGCGGCGACCACGGCGTGGGCGCGCAGTATTTCTCCCAGCAGGCCGTCGGACGGCTGCTCGCGCCGGCGGGCATCGAGGCGGAGGCCCAACTGCCCTTGCCGGAAAAACTCAAGCTGGTGCAGGCGCTCATGGCGCAGGGTGACGAGCGCGCGCGCAAAATTTACCAGACCATCGGCACCTATCTCGGCTATTCCATCGCGCACTACGCGGACTTCTACGATTTCGACCATGTGCTGATTCTCGGGCGCGTGACCAGCGGCCAGGGCGGCGACGTGATCATTGCGGGTGCGAAGGAAGTGCTGCGCGCCGAGTTCGCGGAACTAGCGAAACGCATCGCGTTTCATGTGCCGGACGAGAAGGACAAGCGGCACGGCCAGGCGGTGGCGGCGGCGAGTTTGCCGAGGTTGTGATGCCAGAAAAAATTGCCGAAGGATGGGTCAAAATAATGCCGATTTTTCTTAGCAGGAACTGGCAGACGGAAAACCCCCTCACCCCAACCCTCTCTCCGTCGGACGGGGAGAGGGAGAAGAGCGCGCCCACGTTTCGTCGTTCAGTGGATATTATGCAGCGTCACGATAAGCGGACGTTCACCCTCTCCCCATCCGATGGGGAGAGGGACGGGGTGAGGGGCGCGTTCAATTGAATGGTTTCGACTTGGTCATTTTGACAACACGTTTCCACCTACGGCTTCACTTCCAACCGATAAAAGCGCGTGGTGTTGGTCAGGCTGGTGGTGAACGAAAGGATGCTCCCGTTGGCGCGAGTCCAATCCGCAACCGTGCTCCACGAATTCAGATTGGTGCTGCCGGTCAGGCGATAGCTGCGGCCCGGCACCGTCGGCCAGTCGAGCCGCACCGCGCCGGTGTTCTGCACCACCGGTTTCAGGAAGCGGAGCACCGACGCGCTGTTGGTCGGGTTCGTGCCGGCGAGAAATTCCCCGTGGTCGGACAGGCCGTCGTGGTCCGTGTCGGTCGTCGCCGGATGCGAGGCGGACGCGCTGCCGAACCAGGTCCGTTCCCACGAGTCGGCCATGCCGTTGCCGTTCGTGTCGGTGAGGGTGTAGCTGCCGGTGAAGACCGTCGTGCCGAGCGCGACCACCGAGGCAGTCTGCGGCGCGGGCGTGTTCCAGTTCGTGACCAGGCCCCAGGTCACCGTGTAAGTCCCCGGCACGGCGTTGGTCAGCACGAAGGAAGTCCCCTGCCCCGCGATCGACACGCTGCCGCTGGCATCGTCGATGGTGTATGCCGCCTGCGAAAGATTGTTCGTCACGCGCAACGTGCCGGGCGTGATGGTGCTGACCGTCACGGACACATCATCGATCAGCCAGCCGGGGCGCGACGCGGCCTCGAACGCCAGCAGTTGATGATGCCACACGAAATAAACCACGCGCCCGAGGTGCGGCGAAAGGTCGATGTCCTCCAGCTCCCAGCCGCCGTTGAGGTCTTCATAGACGGCGAGCGAGATCGGCGCGGAGTTGGCGTTGGTGATGATGAGCAGCTCGCCGCCGGTGATCAGGTCCGTCTCCGTCTGCTCCCTGAAATCGTAGGTGTGCCAGAACTGGAGCCGCGCCGAGTTGCCGCCCGTGAGGCGGATCGCCGGGCTGATGAGAAACGTGTCGATCAGATCGGCGTAATCGTTGTGCAAGCTGCTGCCCCAGGCGTTCGGCGGCGAATGGCCGGCGGTGACGAGGTCGTTGTTCGGCACGCCGAGCGTCCATTGCACCTGTGTGTCCTCGCTGTTGAAGACCGTCCAGAGATCCGCGCCCGCATCGAAGTGATCGACGAACGGCGGAGTGAGCGGCACCAGTGTGCGCACGGAATAATTGGTTCCGAAATTATCGGCTGTCACCGTGTTGCCCGACGGATCGCGCGAGATGAGGCGGTAGTAATACACCTGGTCCGGCACCAGTCCGGTCAGCACGATTTCGTGCTCCGTGTCGAAGTCCTCAAGATAGGCGGTGCGTCCGAGGAAGGGTGATTCGCCGAACTCCACCAGCGCGTCAGTGTCTTCCGAAGTCGTCCAGGTCACGGTCACGCTTTCGTAATCCGGCACCGCGAGCAGGCCGGAGATCGTCGGCGCGGTCGCATCCACTTCCGCCGCCGCCGCAATAGTGACGCCGCCCGACGCATCGACGTAGAGCGCATGAATGGTGTCGCCGTTGTTCGCGCGCAGCCGTCCGGCGGCCGGCGGCGCGTTGGTGTTCATCAGCGTGGCGATGCCCCGGAACATGCCCGGATGCGTCGTCGCGTAAAGCGTGACCGGAATGTGGTTCGTGACGCTGTCGCTGTAAACTTGCACGGTCATTTGATTCGTGCCCGCGAGATCCGAGTCGGCGACCTCAATCGTGACCGCATCAGGAATGGTGTAGCCGTCCCGGTCCAGGCCGATGCTGCCAATGCCGTCGAGTCCAGGAATGAGAAACTGCATCACGCGCCGCAGCACCGTCGCGCGCAGATTCCCGTCCGGGCCGTTCGTCGGAATGGCGTCCAGCGGGAACGAGAAAAAGACGACCCGCCCGGTGCTTTCCTGGCCCGTGCGCGGGTAGCGCAGGCCGGCGGGCAGACCGGAATTGTAATCCCACCACGCTTCCGTCGCGTCGTGCTTCACGCCGAAGGTGTCGGCGAAATCGGGACCCAGCCCGAGAATTTCAATCTCCGGATAGTGCGAGTAATCCAGATCGACCAGCAGGCCCTCGGTGATCGGATCCTGCGGAATGCCCTCGGCGGTCGGGACGGTGTGGTCCTCGTCGCAGGTGTCGCAGCCACTGAAAAGAGGGTTGCGCGTGAAGCGCGAGACATGAAGGACATTGGTCACGAAGCCCGCGCCGCCGCCGTCGATGAGCCGCGTGAGAATCTCCATCGACGACATGAAGAACGAGCCGCCGTTGGTGACATACTGGGTGATGAGATTCCGCTGCGTGGCGCTGAGCGAATCACTGCTGTCGTAGGCGTCGTTGATCCGCCACATCACGACGGGATACGGCCGCAGCCGCGCGATGCCGAGGTTCGTGACACTCACCACGTCGAAGCTGATGCCCGCCGCGCGCAGGGCGTTCGTATAGACACTGAGCGGAAGTTTCTCGGCGTCTGAATTGGCGTCGTCGAACGTGTAGGCGTTGACGAGCAGCACCGTGGCATTGGTCGGCGCGACGAAGATGAAGAAGACGCCGCCGTTGTTGTTCGTGGAGGTGTTGCCCGCCGCGTCCGTGCCGCTCACCGCGTATTTGTACGTCTTGCCCGGCTGAAAATTCGCCACCACCACGGAATGACCAGTCACCAGAAAGTTGTTCGAGATGACCAGGCTCAACGGCGTGTTCGTGTTGTAGCGCACGACGGAGGTGACCGGTTCATCCGTGAGCCAGGTGATGACCGCCTCGCCGTATTCGTTCACCTCGACGACGCTCGTGATGACCGGCGGCAGCAGATCGGCCACGGCGCTGGCGGTGCGCGTCACGTTCGCGGACACATCGAAATACTCGGCGCGAATCCAGTTGCCATGCGCGATCTGCAACACGCCGTCGTTCGCCGCCGCGCCTGCCGCCGTCGCCACGCTGCCGGTGAAACTGCCGGGATAGCCCGCGGAATGCAGCACGAGCGCGAAGCCGTTCGTCTCCGTCGCGCTCTTGATCGTCACGTTTGGCGTCGCGCCAGTGGCCAGACTCGCGTCGATAAGCTTGATCTTCATCACGCCCGGCGCGGTATAGGCGGGGCGGTCCAGAAACACGATCCCCTGTCCCGCCGGCGGCATGATCCCGGACGCGACGAGCGCGAAATCCTGATCGACCCCGACGGTGTCCGTGCGCGCATCGGACGGGACGTTGCGCGCGTGGATGCGGACGATGTATTCCCCCGGCAGCGGCACTGTGATGTGGACGGCCTCGACATTGTTGATCGCATCGTAACCCGGCGCGTTCGGAATGGATGCGCCGCCTTCAAACTGGTTGCCGTGATACGTTGTTCCGTCCGGCGCGATCACTTCCAGATCTAGATCGTTGACCAGCGCCGCGAGCGCGCCGGGGAAACCCGGCACGTCCGTGTAGGCCAGCGTGATCTTCAACGGCTCAATCGAATCCGAAATGATGACGTGCCGCTCGAATTGCTGGCCGGTCGCAAGCGTGACGGCCTGATCGACGAAATCAAACACGCGGTCGCTCCCGATGATTTCCGTGAGGTCGATTTGGCCCCAGCCCTCGTCATGGTTCGGGGCCGGGCTGGTGCCGCCTGTTTCGTCGTCCATGTCCAAGGCGGAGTTGATCAGCGCGGCCTTGACCAGCGCAGGCGAAGGCGTGGCGTTGGTGTGCGACTCGCGATACCACTGCACGAAGACCGCCGCCGCGCCGGAGGCGTGCGGACCGGACTGGCTCGTGCCGCCCTGGAACATGTAGAAAAACGAAATGTCCCCCCAGGCGAACTCGTCGTTGCCCACCGGCGAACGCAGCGAGGAAATCCAGGTGCCCGGCGCGGTCAGGTCCGGCTTGATGCGCCCGTCTTCGCACGGGCCGCGGCTGGAAAAATCCGCCATCGTTTCCTGCCCGGAATCGTAGATGAAGTAGTCATAGCGGTTGTTCTCCGCCGCCCCGGTGGCGATGACATTCTTCGCGACCGCCGGGCTGCCGATGGTCTGCGCGCCCGGCCCGGCGTTGCCCGCCGAGAATTCCAGGATATACGGATGCCCCGTGCCGTCCGCGTCCCGCACCAACCCGTCAAACTCCGCCGCGCTCAGATCGTAGCGGCCCTGCGTGTCATCGCCCCAACTGTTCGAGCCGATGTCCGCGCCGGCCTGCACCGCGTCGCGCGTGAGATCGAAGAAGCTCGGAGGAGCCTCGTAATTTCCTTCGCCATCGAAAATGCGCTGCGCGATGACATGCGCGCCCGGCGCGACGCCCAATCCCCACAACGCCCCATAGTCGTCGATCTCGCCCGTCGCGCCGTTCGCCGCGACGATGCCGGCGACGTGCGTGCCGTGGCCGTGTTCGTCCGAGGCGTCGGTGAGTTCACCGTAAAAAAACAAGGCGTCAACGCGACCGAGCAGATCGGGGTGCATGAGGTTGGCGTCGCCAAGATGCAATCCGCTGTCCGCCACGGCCACCACCACGCCGCTGCCGTCGTAGCCGAGCGCTTGCACGTAGGTCGGGTGCGCGCCAGAATCACCGCCGACAATTTTGGAGGCCGTCTCGTCGAAGAGCCTGATCTGCGGCCCGCGTTCGATCCACAACACCGCGTCAGAGGCGGCGAGCGCGTTCAACTGAGCGCGCGTAACCTGCCCGCGCCAGACCTGGCCGAACCGCGACGCAGTTTCCGACGCACCGCGCTTCATCAACCCGCGCGCGCCCGCAAGCTGCGGCGGCGTGGCATCGGCGGCGAGCAAGATGGAAACGCCCACCTCATCGGCCGCCGCGACATTCTGATTCAGCAACCCGCCGTGAACCTTGTGCTCCGGACGGAACGCGCCCGTCCACCGCACAAAGGACAGGGCTTCGAGATCGCGCAGCTTCACACCGGCCGCGCGCGCGATGAAGGCGTGGTCGGGCACGTAGCGGACCAGCGTCACGCCGCGCTTCTTCAACTCCGTGCTCCACGCCGCCTGCACCGGCCCGTCGAACTGCAAAACAAACAGACCCGTGTGCGCCAGCGCGGGATTCTGCGCCAACGATTGCACGGGCTGCTGAACTTTGTCCGGCGTCTCGATGCGTTCGTTGCGCAACCGGACAACCCTGCTCTCGGCAAAAGCCGCAGCGGTCCCGAGGAGGAAGGCCGCGACGAAAAATAATCGTCGCGCGCTTCCAAGTTGTCCGAGAATCATGGCGACACCATAGCGTGCGACGGGAGGAGGGACAAGGGCGGCTAAATTCATCTGCTGGAGAAGAGGGCGACGCCACTGCATCGTTGACGCACCACTTGGAGAAGCAGCAAATTGTTGGATTTCTCGGGAAGAAACATGTGAAGCCCTCCCGGAGAACGCTGCCAGAAGACGTCTGCAAACATGATGAGTGCCGAGATTACGATCCGGCCGACGAAACGCAGGGGATTGCAACCGGAGCGTGATAGCCGGGTTACCATCCTCTGATCCACCAAATCATCTAGCTCACGATGAACGACAGAACCCAAGCGCCAAAGAATCCCCATGTCACCATCAATATCGTCGTGCGCGTCAGCGCTGCGCGACGCCTCCAGACAAAAACGAAAAACCAAACCCAATACGCCGCTATCGCGTGCAGTGTGATCTGTGTGGAAGTGAAGACATTCAGGTCGGTGAAACTTGCCCACGCGAACACGAGCACCTGCTGTGCAATGCTCCATGCAACCGCCGCCTTCAGCGTGCGCGACTTGGGTGTTGCTGTCTTCATAGTGTCGAGCGACCTAAGATTTAGGTGAGCGACTGAGAGTGATTGGTTCTGTCGCCATATTGAGGTTGAACGAAGTGTGAAATGCGCCAAGTAGTTGTCTAGTCAGGATTGTACGGCCAACCAGTTCCCTTTCTGACACTACCTCCCAATAAAACCATTGAGCGTCTCGGAACGCCGACTTCAGTCGGCAGAAGCGTGAGGTGCGTCGTTGCTGCCGACTGCAGTTGGCGTTCCAGGGCAGGGTCAAGATGGATCCGTTTCAAGGTTGCGCTTCCCGTCGAAGATTGATTTACCCCCGCAATCCCGCTCTGATGGCGGCAATGAATACCTATCGCCATCTCGTCGCCGAATTCGTCCGGCTCGCCCACGAAGGCAAAACTTATCCGCTCGGCGGATTGCCGAACTGTCCACGTCCGCTCCTAGCGGCGGACGCGCCCAAGGCGCTGATTTTTTCGCCGCACCCGGATGACGAGGTCATCATCGGCGGGCTGGGGTTGCGGCTCTTGCGCGAGTCCGGGATGAACGTGGTCAACGTCGCCGTCACGCAGGGCAGCAACCGCGCGCGGCAGGCGGAGCGGCTCGTGGAATTGCGCGCGTGCTGCGAACACATCGGCTTTGGCCTACTCCAGACCGCGCCGAACGGTCTCGAAGGCGTGAACCTGAAAAGCCGCATCGCCAATCCCGCGCAGTGGTCGGCGTCGGTCGCGCGCCTCGCGGAGATTCTCGCGGAACAGCAGCCGCGCGTGATTTTCTTTCCGCACGGCGAGGACTGGAACAGTTCGCACATCGGCACGCATTATCTGGTGCTGGAGGCGCTCCAGAAACTGGGCGGCGGGTTTTCCTGCTTCACGGTGGAGACGGAATTCTGGGGCGCGATGGACACGCCGAACCTGATGGTTGAATCCAGCGAGGATGATGTGGCCGATCTGGTGGCGGCGCTTTCCTTCCACGTCGGGGAAGTCCAGCGCAACCCCTATCATCTGCGCATGACGGCATGGCTCATGGACAATGTGCGGCGTGGCACGGAACTCGTCGGCGGCCAGGGCGGCGCGGCCCCGGATTTTATGTTCGGCACGCTCTACCGTCTGCGGCGTTGGCGCGGCGGGAAGTTTGAAACGATTTTGGAAAAAGGCCGGTTCCTTGCCCGCGCGGAAAATCCAGGGGCGCTGTTTGGTGTGTAAGCAAGTGAAACAGCCCATTGCGGGGAGAAAGTTAGTGGTACGCTCGCCCTCACCCCGGCCCTCTCCCCCGAGGAGAGGGTGAGCAACGCAGCGTGGTTGGAAAGCTCGAATATTTCCGTGTTGCCGCCGCTTCTTCATCATTCGCGGAGATAACCGTGTGCCCATTCGGCGCATTCGCATCACCAAAGCGCGGCGGGCGTTTCCCCCTCTCCTCGGGGGAGAGGGCCGGGGTGAGGGCGGACGTGATTCTGACTGCCGGTCACTCGCAAATTAATTCCACTGAACATGGCGGGGAGCTAGTGGTTCAAGGTCGGAACACATGCCTCACTTTCATTGCGCATTCCCGCCGCCTTGCTATCGTCCAGCCTGCTCAACGAAACGTGAAACCAAACCAGTCCATCCTCGCACGCGTCCTCGCCGCCGGGTTGGTGATATTCCTGCCCGGCCCGGCCGCCTTCGCGGCGGAGCCGCCCGTCTCCTTCCGCACCGACGTCATGCCGCTGCTCTCGAAGCTGGGCTGCAACGCCGGCACCTGCCACGGCAACGCCAACGGCAAGGGCGGCTTCAAACTTTCCCTGCGCGGCCAGGACCCCGATCTCGACTGGCTCGCCATCACCCGCGAGCAGTCCGGCCGCCGCGTCAATCCCCTCGAACCGGCGAACAGCCTGTTCCTGCTCAAGGCCACCACCGGCCTCGCCCACGAAGGAGGGCAGCGGTTGCGCGCCAATTCCGACGCCGGGCGCACGTTGACCCGCTGGGTCGCCGCCGGCGCGAAGGACGACGGCGCGACCGCCCGCCAGCTCGCGCGGCTCGAAGTCACCCCGTCCGAACTGGTGCTGCTCGAACCGAAGCGCACGGTGCAGTTGCAGGCGCGCGCAATCTTCACCGACGGCTGGGAGCGCGACGTTTCGCGACTCGCGGTCTATGATCCGGCGAATCTGCTGGTGAGCGTTTCCCCCGACGGCCTCGTGACCAGCCAGCGTCCCGGCGAGACGACGGTCATCGTCCGCTTCCTCGAAAAGCAGACGCCGGTGCGGCTGGCCTTCGTGCCGAAGCGTCCGAATTTCAAATGGAGCAATCCGCCGGAAAACAATTTCATCGACCGCGCAGTCTTCGCCAAGCTACGCACGCTGCGGATGAATCCGTCGCCGTTGTGCGCCGATGAAATTTTTCTCCGCCGCGCGCACCTCGACCTGCTCGGCCTGATTCCGACCGGCGACGAGGCCCGCGTGTTCCTCGCCGACACCGCGCCCGACAAGCGCGCGAAGCTGGTCGAGGCGCTACTGCAACGCCCGGAGTTTGCGGATTTCTGGACGATGAAGTGGGCCGACCTCCTGCGGATCGAGGAACGGCAGCTCGACGAAAACGGCATGAAGTGGTTCCACGGCTGGATTCGCGCGAGCATCGCCACGAACAAGCCGCTCGACCAGTTTGCGCGCGAACTCGTCTCCGCGCGCGGCAGCACCTACACCAACGGGGCGGCCAACTGGTATCGCGCCAACCGCACCCCGGTGCAGCGCGCCGAGAACACCGCGCAGCTTTTCCTCGGCGCGCGGCTCAACTGCGCGCAGTGCCACAACCATCCCTTCGAGCGCTGGACGCAGGATGATTATCACAACTGGACGGCGGTCTTCGCGCGCGTGGACTACAAGATTCTCGAAAACAAACGCAAGGACGAGAGTGACAAGCAGGAGTTCAAGGGCGACCAGATTGTCTTCCTCACGAACAGCCCGGCCTGGACCAATCCGCGCCTCGGCAAGCCCGCCACGCCGCGCCTGCTCGGCGGTTCAACCATCGCCGATTTGAAACTGCCGGCCGGCCGCGACGAACTCGACGCGCTCGCCGACTGGCTAGCCAGCCGCGAGAATTCCTGGTTCGCGAAGATGCAGGTGAACCGCATCTGGTTTCATCTGATGGGCCGCGGCCTCGTCGAGCCGGTCGATGATTTTCGCGCGAGCAATCCGCCGTCGCACCCCGAACTAATCGGGGAGCTGGCCCGGGAGCTGGCCGATCATCAGTTTGATCTGCGCCACCTGATCCGGGTGGTGATGAACTCCCGCACCTACCAGCTCGCCTCCGAGCCGAACGACACGAACGACGACGACGAAATCAATTATTCGCACAACCGCCTGCGCCGGCTGAGCGCCGAGCAACTGCTCGATTCGCAAACCCTTGCCACCGGCGCGCCGCTCCAGTTGAAGGACCAGCCCAAGATCACCCGCATCTCGCAGGTGATCGAGGGCCGCAAGCACTACAAGCCGCTGACCTCGGCGGAGGACAAGTTTCTCGCGGCGTTCGGCAAGCCGCCGCGCCTGGTCTGCTCGGAAAGCGAACGCTCGAATGAAACGACCATGGGTCAGGCCTTCCAGTTCGTGAGCGGCCCGCTGCTGAACGAGCTGCTCACGCGGAAGGGAAATCGCCTGGGCCGGCTGGTGGCGGGCGGCCAGGACGAACGCGCGATGCTCACGGAATTATACTGGGCCACGCTTTCGCGCGCGCCGACCGCGACGGAACTGGACCGGCTTGCTCCCCGTCTCAAGGCGGCAAAGGACAAGCGCGCCGAACTGGAAGACATCGAGTGGGCGCTGCTGAACTCGAAGGAATTTGTATTTCGGAGATAAGCTTATGAACCGTCCCTTTTCGTGTTCCAGTTTCGCCGCTGAAAAATTTTCACGCCGTCATGCGCTCAAGGTCGGCGGGCTGGGCCTGCTCGGACTTACCCTGCCCGGACTGCTGCGCGCCGAGTCCGCGCCCGCTGCGAAGGCCGCCAAGTCGCGCGTGAAATCGGTGGTGTTTCTTTTCCAGTTCGGCGGGCCGAGCCACATCGACATGTTCGACATGAAACCCGACGCCGTGGAAAATGTGCGCGGCCCGCACAAGCCGATCTCCAGCAGCGCGGACGGCATCCAGGTTTCCGAGCATCTGCCGAAGACGGCGAAGATCATGGACAAGGTGACGCTCATCCGGTCGATGCACCACACGATGAACAATCATAACTCGGCGGCCTACTACGCCCTGAGCGGTCACGCGCCCGCGACCGACGACCAGCGCCTGCGCGATTCGATTGACCTGTTCCCCTGTTACGGCTCGGTGGTGGATTTGCTTTCTCCCAGCGGCGCGGAAATGCCGACCTCCGTTTCCTACCCTTATGTGATCGGCGACGGCTCGGTGACGCCCGGACAGCACGCCAGTTTTCTCGGCAAGAACCACGACCCGTTTTTCTTCGCGCAGGACCCGAACTCGCCGAACTTCAGTCTGCCGGAACTCAGTTTGCCCGCGAACATTTCGTTCGAGCGGATGCAGGCGCGGCGCGAACTGCAGAAGCTCGTCGATCAGCAGGCGCGCCTGATGGACCACCCGGCGGCGCGCGGGTTCGACACCTACTACGACAAGGCGATGGCCATGCTACAATCGCCCCGGCTTCGCAAGGCCTTCAACCTCGCCGAGGAACCGGCGGTCATGCGCGAGGCCTACGGGCGCACCACCTACGGACAGAGCTGCCTGCTCGCGCGGCGGTTGGTCGAGGCGGGGACAAAATTCGTGACGGTGTATTTCTCCGACAACATCGGCGGCCAGAAGACCGACGGCGGCGGCTGGGACACGCACGGGTTCAACAACACGAAGATGTATCCCATCATCGAGAAGTATCACCTGCCGATCACCGAGCACACGCTGCCAACCTTTCTCAACGATCTCGAAACGCGCGGCCTGCTCGACACCACGCTCGTCGTCTGGATGGGGGAATTCGGGCGCACGCCGAACATCAACAAGAACGCCAGCCGCGATCATTGGCCGCAGTGCTACACCACTCTTCTCTGCGGCGGCGGCATCAAGCGCGGCTTCGTCTATGGCGCGTCCGACCAGACCGGCTCCTATCCCGCCGAGAAACCGGTGCGCCCCGACGATCTCGCCGCGACCATCTATCACCTGCTCGGCATTGACCCGCACACGGAAGTCCGCAACACCCAGCAGCGCCCGGTGCTCATCGCGGATGGCAAGCCGGTGCTGGATGTGATTGCGTGAGGGGAGAAGTTGGGGGGAGGAAACATCCAACAACCAACATTCAACATCGAACATCCAATTGCCGAAGCCGTTCGTGAATGTTCGTGGCAGCGTCTCAGCAGAGCGCCGTTCGAGAAAAGAAATGGGGTGCTCTTCCGAGACGCCGCTACACCCGCTCGATGAGCAAACCTACACTCCTTGGATGTTGGTTGTTCGATGTTCCCAGTCCCGCTTCCACTAAAATTACTTCCCCGCCACTTCGACAAAACCCGGCGAGGCGGTGAATTCACCGAGCAGTTTTCCATCCGCCAAATTCCACAGCCGCACCTTGCCGTCGTGCGCGCCGGTCGCGAGCCGTTGCGACGGCGCGTGAAACGCCAGCGCCGTCACGCGGTCGCCGTGGCCGGTGAACGCCCGCACTTCGGCGCGCTTGACGAGGCGCCGCTGCGTGACCCGCCCATCCGCCAGCGCGATGAACACCGACTGTTCCACCCGCGCCAACCCCGTCACCGCGACCTCGAACTTGGCGAACTCTCCCGGCTTGTTCGTCTCGGTGAAACTGGAGAAGCGCACCTTGCGATCTGTGCCGGCGGTCAGCAGAACTTTACCATCGTCGTTGAACGTCACAAACTCCACCGCCGCCTCGTGGCCGCGAAACGTGGCGATGGCGGCGCCGTTCGTAGAATTGTAAACGCGCGCCGTGCGGTCGCGGCTGGCGGAGGCGAGCCGCTGGCCGTCCGGCGAGAAGGCCGTGCTATGAACCCAGTCCGAGTGCTGCTCCAGCCGCAGAATTTCCGAACCGGACTTCACCGCGAAAACCCGCAGCAGCCGGTCAGCGCCCCCGGCGGCGAGCCGCGAGCCATCGAGCGAAAAGGTGGCGCAGAGCATCGCGTCGCTCGTCACCGCCAGCGTGCGCGGCGCGGAGTTGCTGGAAACATTGAGCAAAAGAAGTTCGCCCGAACGGCCCGGCGCACCGCCCGCGATGGCCAGCCAGTTTCCGCCCGGCTGCCAGGCCAGCGCCTGAATCCGCTCCGGCATTCCACCGACGCGACGGAGTAAAGCGTGATTGGTCACGCTCCAGAAAGTGAGTTCGTGAAAGCCGCCCGCGATGAGTTCCGAGCCGTCGGCGTTGAAGGTCAGCGCGGTGACGGGCCACGGCTGCGCGTAGCGTTGCGGCGCGGGTGGATGGACTGGCCGGGGCAGCAGCGCGGTGAGAGACGCGCTCGTGTTCGCGCCGTCAAACTTCGCGCCGCCCGCGATCCACGCACGAATGACGGCGATCTCGGCGGCGGGCAGTGGCTCCGCGTCCTGCGGCATCCGGTCGTCGGGATTCTTTTCGACGAGCAGTTGGAAGAGTCGGCTCTTTTCGGGCCGGCCGGCGATCACGGTGGCCTGATCTCCGCCGAGCTTGAGCAGTCCGGCGAAGGTGTCGAGACGGTAGCGACCCTTGGACTTTTCGGGCCCGTGACAGGCCACGCAGCGGCTTTGCAGGATCGGCGCGACGTCGGCGGCGAAGCTGATGAAGGTTTTGGCGGATGAGACGGGCAAGACCGCCGCGACACATTGGTTGCCACCGGCCCAAAGAATGGCGCAAGAAATGGCGAGGGAAAATGGGAACGGGGGCATGGGCGGCTACTTCACCCGGTTATCGTCGGGCCAGAGCATTTCCTCCCAGGGCAGATCATCGAGCCCCCACTTGTCTGGAAGGAGTCGAAGAACGCGGCGCGGGCGGAAACCTTCGAGCAGGTTCTCGGGCTTGATGACAAGCTGCAGGCCGCTGCTGCCGGGGGCCACGGGAATGCTCCGGATCTCCAGCACCTCGCAATACATCCGGTCATTGATCTGATCGTAGGGGCGCAGTGAATCCTCCGCCACGAGCGCGGCGACGCGGGACTTGAGTTTGAAATCATTGGTCAGCGCGGAATCGAATCCGCCAAAGAGCGTGATGGTGACGCGGCTCTTCTCGTTGTCCACCGCCTCAATCCATCCGGCCAGCCCGTGGGTTTTCTGGTGGGCGCGATGCACCTCGGTCTGGCGCGCGGCGGCCAGCGCACGGCTCTCGTCGTCGAGCCAGATGTCGGTACAGCGGCCGGGGCCTTTGAGGGTGGCCACGGTGAAGTTGATGAGCAACGACTGACCGACGGTGAGGTTGGTGAGCACGCCGAAGCCGCGGTCTTTCCAGACGCGCGTGGCGGGATTCACCTTGAAGACGGTGGGTTTCCCGTCGGGCTGGTTGTCGGCAAGGGAGAGGCCGGTGACGGTGATGCTGCCCTTGTTCAGGTCGATGACATCTAGGCGCCACACGCGTTTCTGGCGTTGCTGGAAACTGAAGTCGTCTTCGAGCATAAAGGCCCAGCCGAAACCGCCTTTGGCCGGACGGCCCTGCTTCGCCTCGAAATAGAACTGCCCGTGCAGGTGGGTGCCGATGGGAAGGTCGCGCAATTCCGCGGGCGCGCCGTGGTAACGAAAGGTGCCGTAGGGCAGCATCGCAAACAGCATCGCGCGGTCGTAGTCGTCCGTGCGCTGATCATTCCGGCGGTCGGGACGGAGCTGGCCGGTGCGGTTGACGTGATCCATCTGGATCAACTCGCCCGCGATGTAGCTGGCCGAACCTTCCGGCGGGAACTGGCCGGGCTGGAGCTGGTAGGTCGTGGTTTTTTTTTCCGCGCCGGCGGCGAGGGCGGCAAATGACGAAACCAGAATGACGAATGACGAAACGGCAGCGGCGAGGCGCAATAAGGAACGGCGCATGGCGAATGGCGGAAAGGGCCGGCGGTCGAGGTTTCGCTCAGTGATGCAGTCGTGGTTCGTCATTTTGCATAATTCCTGAAACGCCGTGTCATTTTGCGGAGGGGTGCGCTCGTTGCAATTTCTCGGGCAGTTCCTTCAGCGGGATGACTTCGGTTACGTCATCGTAATACCACGCCTTGCCGGTGGTCTTCTTGGAGCCGACCACGCTGGTCGGATACTTCGTGCCGGCCGGCAAATTAGTCCGACCCGAGAACCGATGGATGTCGCTTCGCCAATCAATGCGGGCCAGCAGGTCGTTGGTCCGGCTGAAGTAGAGTTCCATCGCCGGTTTCACGCTGCCGCTGACCCGCAGGCCCCAGAGTTCCATGTCGCCATCCTTCAAGTCTGGTACGACTTCAATCCTCGAAACCGGGTCGGTGAGCGCGCCGAGTGTCCAAGCCCAGACCAGGAACCTCGCGGGTTCATCCTCGCGTTCCGAGAACCCGCCGGGTGCCTTGAGCCACCAGTGACGCGGCGCGTCCATAACACTTTCACGTTTCGCGCCGAAGCCGGGGTCCTTCTCGCCCAACCGCACATGATCCTTGAAGGTGAAGCAGCCCAATAGATTGGTTCTGCCGCCAGCCGCCTGGATCGCCTTTTGCATCAGGGGCCGCGCCGCAGGCGAAACAGTTCCAATATCTCCGCGTTGGTGCGGTCCATCGGCGCATCGCGCGGCCAGTGGAAGCAGCAAGGCGGCGCGCAGGGCAAGGAGCAGTGGTTTCATTGAATTTTGAGGACGGGTTTGCGCTTTAGCGTATGGGAAGGGCGTGGCGGCCAATGACGAAAACAACCCGGGGTCGATGGTTCGTTCAGTAATGCAACAGTGATTCGCCATTCTGATTTCGTCATTTCAAACCAGGTCCGAAACCGGCCCCAGGCTGTCCACGAATTTCTCGGACTTCACCTCCATCTTTTGCAGCATGGTGAGGAGGAGGTTGCTCAGGCAGGCCTTGTCGTCCACGGGCTTTCCGCAGACGCCGTAGTGCGCGCCGGCATTGGCGAGGTCGTAGTTTTTAATTTTCGGCAGGTTGTAATCGAGGTGCTGGCCGTGCTTGAAGCCAAGGGCGCGGCCACCGGCGAAGATCGTGGGCAGGTTGGCGTTGCCGTGGCTGTGGCCGTAGCTCATGCCGCTGCCGAAAAGAACCATCGTGCGGTCCAGCAATGACTCTTCGCCGTCGCGCACCGCCGTGAGCTGGTCGAGAAAATACGAGAACTGCTCGGTGATAAATGCGTCGCTCTTGCTCAGGCGCGCCATGATTTCGGGATCGCCACTGTGATGGGACAATTCGTGCCGGGTCTGGGTGATGCCGATTTCGGGAATGGCCAGCCCGTTGCCCTCCGTGCCGCTCATGTAGGTGATGACGCGCGTCATGTCCGTGCGCAACGCGAGCACGATGAGGTCATACATGGTGCGGTAATATTCGCCGGCCTGCGACTTGGAGACATCGCGCTGGAAGTGGCCGGTGACGTCCGGCCCAAGCTTGGGCTTGGGGACGTTGAGCCAGGCGTCGAGTCGCTCGGTGCGCACCTCGACTTCGCGGACGGCGGTCAGATACTCGTCGAGCTTGGTGCGGTCTTCGCCGCCGAGCGTGCGGCGGAGCGAACGCGCGTCGTCGAGCACGGTGTCGAGCACGCCGTGACGGCGGTTGAGACGGCGGCGGCGCACTTCGACACCGCCCGGCTCTTCGCCGAAGAGGCGGTTGAAGACATTGCGCGGATTGTCCTCGGCGGGCAGCGGCACGCCATCGCGCGACCAGGAAAGCGTGTTGATGACATTGCCCGGCGCGCCGGTGCCGCTGGCGAGGGAAAGTTCGAGCGACGAAAACCGCGTCTGGACCGAGGTGACTTCGGCCATGAGCTGATCGCAGGAAACGCTGTTGCGATAGGCGCCGCCCTCCTGGCTGAGTTTTGCGCCGGTCAGCCAGAGGTCGGCGCAGACATGCGCCGTGCCGAGGCCGCCGGGGTGATACAGGCCGCTGATGGGCGTCAGGTTCGCACGATGTTTTTCAAGGGAACGCATCGGCGCGCTGAATTCGTAATCGCGCCCAGCCTTGGTGATCTGCCAGGTGAGCACGTTCACGCCGTTGGGAATATAGACGAAGACGGCGCGGCGGGGCTTGGCGGCTTCGGCGGCGAGGGCGCGCAACGGCTTCATGCAATCGAGCAGCGGCAGGGCGACGGTTGCGCCGAGGCCACGCAGGAAGTGGCGGCGGTTCAGGAGCCAGCGCTGGGTGAGGATGTTGCTCATAATTTTTTATCAGCGTTGCTGAAAGAGATCCGAAACGACCAGTGCTTCGACAATCTCACGAAGCCGATATTCCGTCGCCTTGCTTTGCGAGGCCAGCGCGGACAGGGCGCGACGGTCGTCGATCGTCATCGCGCGGCGCAGCGCGTAGGTGGCGAGCTTCTCGACAAAGGCGGCGGCGAATTTGTCCGTGTCCGCGACGAGCAGCCGTCGCAGGTCGGCGCCGTCGGCGAACTTGCGTCCGTCGGGCAGCACGCCGCTGGCATCGACTTTGGGATTCGCACCCGCTCCGTCCCTCACGGCTTCCTCCGTGCGCCAGCGGCCAATGGCGTCGTAATTGTCGAAGGCCAGGCCGAGCGGGTCGATCTTGCGATGACAGGCCGCGCAGTTTTCGTCGCTCTTGTGCGCTTCAAGTTTCATGCGCAACGTCGCCTTGGGCTGGCCGGCGGGTGTGGGCTCGATGGGCTTCACATTGGCTGGCGGCGGAGGCGGCGGTTTGTTGAAGATGGTTTCGAGCACCCATTTCCCGCGATGCACCGGGCGATGGCGCTGGCCGTCGGAGGTGAGGCTGAGCACGCCGGCCTGGGTGAGCAGTCCCCCGCGATGATCCTCCGGCCGCAAGGCCACGCGCTGGAACACATCGCCCTTCACGCCCGCGATGCCGTAGTGGTCGGCGAGCCGCGCGTTCAACAAGGTCCAGTCCGAGTCGAGGAATTCGCGCACGCTCAAATTTTTCTCCAGCACCTCGCGGAAAAACTCCGTGCCCTCGGCGATCATGCTCTTCTCCAGATGCGCGTCGTAGTCCGGGTAAAGCTTCTTGTCCGGCGGAAACATGCCGACGTGTTTCAACTGCAGCCATTGCTTCGGGAAGCCGGTCGTAAACCGCGCCGCCTTGGGATCGCGCAGCATCCGCGCGACCTCGCCGCGCAGAACCGCCGGCTGATGCAGGGCGTTCGTCCGCGCGAGATCGAAGAGGCGGTCGTCGGGCATCGTGCTCCAGAGAAAATAGGAAAGGCGCGAAGCCAGTTCCCAGTCGTTGAGGCGCGGGTTCACCTGGCCGGCGGAACCTTCGACGAGATAGAGAAAATCCTTCGCACACAAAGTCCCGACCAGCGCGGTCTTCACCGCCGCTTCAAACTTCTCGCCGCTCTGTAACTCGCTCTCGACGAGTTTGACCAGCCGACTGATTTCGTCGGCCCGCGCGGGCCGACGAAACGCGCGCCCGGCAAAGCGCGTCACGATCTCCCGCGCCTGCGCCACGTCCTGCGTGCCGCCGGACGAAAAGAACTTCTCCTGCTGAGGCGTGGGCCAGGCCGATTGCAGCGGCCCCTCCACTTCCACGAAGTCCACGATGAGGAAAGGCCGGATGGGCACGCCCTCCTCGTCCGTCAACTTCCACTGCCAGGGTTGGCGTCCAGTGGGTGAATCTTTGATCGTGGTGAAGAAGCGTCCCGCATCGTAGCGCCCATGTCGCGGCAGATTCGACGGGCCGGGCACCTCGCAGGTCAGGCGAATATCATGACGCCCGGCGGGAACATGGAAGATGAACTCCAGGATTACCGGCTGATCCTCCGGCGTCACCACGTCCTGCTCGAACAACATCCGATCGAGACCCTTTGCATAGATCGAGACATGCGGCGCGCGGCCTTGGGGCGGTTTCATCCCGCTCAGTTTGATCCGCAGCCGATAATCGCCAGAGACAAGAAACTCAGCACCGACATCCAGCCCGTCATGCGGCCAAAGCTCCACGCGAGCTCCGTTGGCGAGGCCGAGCTTCTCCGCCTTGGGCCGCTGGCCGTTATAGCGGAGGTCAAATGGATCCTTGCGCTTGGAAAGTTTTTTCGGAGCCGCGGACGGCAGGGCTTCGTTCAGCACGGCCTCGGCGGCGGCGAGATATTTTTCTACATGCGCCGGCGAGACCGACAGCACCGAGCCGATGCGTTCGAAGCCCTGCCAGCTTGGATCCTCCGGCAGCCCGGTCGGATCGGTCGCGTCAAAATTCACACTGAGCAGATCGCGGATCGTGTTCGCGTATTCCTCGCGCGTCAGCTTGTGAAAGGTCACGCGCTCGCGTTTGGCGAGCCGCGTCTTCTCGCCCTCCTTGATCTGACCCGCGATCCATTCGGCGATGCGCGCCGCCTCCGCCGCCTTGGGCTTCGGCTCCTCCTCCGGCGGCATTTCGCCGGTGCTGATCCGCTCCATCACATCCGCCCAGTGCGAGGCGGAAAGTGGCGAGGCGAAATCCCGCGCCAACGTGTCCAGCCGCAGTTCGCCCTTCTGTTTTTTCTCCCCGTGACAGCGGACGCAGTGCTCGGTCAGGAACGGCTTCAGCACCGTGTCGAAACTGGCCGGGGCCCCCGCCATGCGACCTCCGGAAAAAATTCCGAGCGACGCGGCATATGCGCAGGCGATGGTTCGGAGTGGCGGCATCAGTCGCATATTGGCGACAAGGTTGAACCGGCGACAAGGAGCAAAATGTCTTCGGTCAGGTGTCGTCATTGTCGAAGTTTTCCTTGGACACAATGTCAACAAATTGACCGGCTCCGGTGTGTTGCAGCCATTATTGGGGGTGTTTGACACGATTTTTTCCCGAAAGACGGCTCGTGGCATATCCACTGCTAAAGTCCTCGCCATGCATGACAAATCTTTTTGCAATGCCATGAACCAGATCGCCGCCGAGGCTGAGGCGGAACAAATTCTCGAACGACGCCGGATTCATCGGCGGGAACGAAACGCCAAAATCTTTTTCTGGGTGAGGTCGGTCCTGCTGCTCGCCGTGCTGGGAGGACTGGGCGCCTACCAGGTGGAATTGCAAAAGTATGTTTCGGAAAATCTGCTCGCCTCTCCCAAACCGACGATCGACAGCAAGACCGGAGCCGCCCTGGCGGGCATTCAGGAAAACGCCGGCAAGCGCGACAAGGCGCTCGAAACACTCATGAAGTAGCCGCCGACTCCTGCCGGTTCAGGCAATGGCCACCGCTCCACCGTCCGCACTTCCTATTCGACCACCAGCACGCCGCGCATGATGCGCCAGTGGCCGGGGAAGGTGCAGATGAAGGGATAGCTGCCCGGCTCGGCAGGAGCGGTGAAAACCAGCTCGGCTTTCCGCTTCGGCTGCACGAGCGGCGTGGCGTGGAGGATTTTCTTCGACTCAGGAATGTAACCCCGGGCCAGACCGTCGGGCTGAAGGGCCAGTTTGTCGGCGAGTGCGCCGACTTCCTCGGCGGAACCAGGCGCGAGGATGAGGAGGTTGTGAATCATCAGGTCGGGGTTCTCGAAAATGAGGCGGACTTTCGCGCCGGCTTTCACCCGGAGTTCCTTGGGTGCGAATTGCATTTTGTTCGGCACGGCCTGAACGATGAGCGCGTCGCCGAGAGCAGCGCTCGCCTTGTCGAACTCGGCGGCGAAGGCACTGAGGGTGTTGGTGTCGGCGGCAGGGCGCGCGGTGGTGAGACGCTGACCGAGCGGGTCGTAGAGGAACACGGACGGTGGGTTCTTGGTGTTGCGGAATGCGACATCGATGACGTTGAGGCCGGCACGGAGATCGAGTTGGACCTGCTGGTCGTTGATCCACATGGAATCGGAGGAGAGCAGTTGTACACCATTCACGAGAATGTCGAGGTAGCCGTGACGGACGGAGAGGACGGCGGGCTGGGCGGCCTCAGCCTTCACAAAGGTGCGACGCGCGCCTTTACCGAGTTCGAGCCATTGAGTGAGGCGGGTTTCGGGCGCGATTTCGAGGACAGGAACGCTGCGGCCTTTGGCCGGCTTGGTGCCGTGCTTGAGATCGCCAAGCATGTGCTGCACGTCGGCGTGGGTGGTTTCAAGACCGTGCAGGGCGTGTTCAACCGCGGGCATGGCGGGACGGAGATGCGCGATGGCGTCCACGACTTCCATCTGCACGCGCGGATGGGAATCGGCGGCCATGTCGTGGAGCAGGTCGGCAGTGTTGGACAGGCGGTCGCCCTGGAAACGGATCATGCGCACGGCGGCGGCGCGATGGAGCGAGGATTTGGATTTCAGCAGTTCGGCTAGCAGCGCGGGACGGGGCTGGTCGAGTCCCTCGGCGACGAAGAGCGCTTCGAGCGCGGACTGGTCGAACTCCGGTTTCGCGCGGTCCATCCCGGCGATCCATTTGTCCAAGGCCGGGAGCATGGCCGCACCGGACTTCCGGAGTTCGATGCGGGCGTGATGCCGGACGATGTCCTGCGGATGCTGGAGCAGCGCGAGCAGTTCAGGCACGCGCGCACCCTCGATGCGCGGGAAAGTTTTCACCACCGGCTTCGCATCATGCACCACGCGCCAGATGCGCCCGTGCGTGTGGTTCCAGTTCGGGTCGCGCATCGCATGTTGCGCGTGGCCGATGATGGCGCTGCAAAAATCCGAGACGTAGAGCGCGCCGTCGAAGCCGAACGCGAGATCGGCGGGGCGAAAGGCGGCGTTCGGCGAGGAGAGGACATCGAGGCGTTTGGAGCCGCGCATGTTGCCGCGCTCGTATTCGTATTTCCACAGCGAGACGGTGTAGTTGCCGAGCAACGAAGCGCTGGCCATGCCTTGCTGGTAGTCGTCGGGAAAATTCAGGCTGGAGATGCTCGCGATG